>CAMOZC010000009.1 GCA_946630785.1 uncultured Clostridia bacterium
TTTTATAGGTATCAGATACGGCTTTAATTTCGGATTTAAAGCTTTGGGTGCTATGCGCCAACGTGGTCCAATTAATGCTATTCGCATTTTTTTCCGTCACAAAAAAGCGGTTGCCTTCGAACAGTCCAATCCCAACATGGACGATGTTACTTATTTAACCCAAATGGGCAAAATTCTTTTAGGAAAAGAATTAAATCTTAACAATCCACAAACTTTAAACGAGAAAATTAACTGGCTGAAAATATATGGACAACGTGAAATATATACCATTATGTCTGATAAAGCCGCCGCCAAAGACTTCGTTGCCAAAAAACTCGGTTCAAACTATATCATTCCTACCTATGGTGTTTGGGACCATTTCGATGATATTAACTGGGACAGTTTACCTGATGCTTTTGTTTTAAAATGCACACATGATTCTGGTAGTATTTATTTAGTCACAGATAAAACCAAACTTAATTTAGCTGATGCCCGCCGTCATTTTGAAAAACGTCTTAATACTGCCTATTGGCGCAAAACTCGCGAAAATGGTTATCAATTTATATCACCGCGCATCATTGCCGAACAATACATGTCCGGACTGGGACACCGTAATTCAGTTGAATATAAATTCACTTGTTTTAACGGTAAAGTTGTTTTTGGAACCATTTGTCAAGGTTATGGACATGGTTTTAATAAACGCCGTGTAAACGATTTTTATACTCCAGATTTCCAACATTTACATATGCGCGCTTGGTATCATAATGCCCACCACCGCCCGAAAAAACCAGCACAATGGGAAGAAATGATTGCTATTAGCGAAAAATTTGCTCGAGATATTCCATATCTGCGAGTTGATTTATATGTCGAAAATGAACAAATTTATTTTGGCGAATTTACTTTTTATACTGGTGGCGGTTTCATTGAATTTCACCCTAAAAAAACTGATTTAATCCTAGGTCAACAATTAACACTCCCCTCACCGACCACACCTCCTCAACATCCGAGCAATTAAAAATAAACCATAGCAATGCAATTGACTAACTTAATTGTATTAATTATGCTATTAACGTGAATCCAATTACGGTTACCAATCAAACGATTCTAATTACCGGGGCAGCCGGTTTTATTGGTGCTGCAACCGCTAAGGCAATTATGACAAAATACCCAAATTGCCACGTTGTAGGTATTGATAATTTTAATCATTATTATACAGTTAAATTAAAACAACTTCGCTTAACTGAATTACGTCAATTCACAAATTTTACCATGATAAAAGGCGATATCAGCAATAAACATTTATTGGACCGCGTATTCAGTAAGTATCATCCAATGATTGTAATTAACTTAGCTGCCCAAGCAGGTGTTGGTTATTCAATTTCACATCCAGATAATTACATCCATGATAATATTTTAGGTTTCTACCGTATTTTGGAAGCATGTCGTCACTATCAACCAGCACATTTAGTTTATGCGTCAAGTTCTTCAGTCTATGGGGACAGGAATACTGTTCCTTATTGTACCGATGATAAAGTTGACCATCCAGTCAGCCTTTACGCAGCAACCAAAGCTAGCAATGAATTATTGGCCGATTGTTATGCTCATTTATATAAAATTCACGCCACTGGTCTGCGTTTTTTTACAGTATATGGTCCTATGGGCCGTCCAGACATGGCATATTTCAAATTCACTAAACAAATTTTAGCCGGTAAAAGTATTGAATTATATAATCAAGGGAAAAACCGCCGCGACTTTACCTATATTGATGATATCGTAGAAGCAATTTCACGCATTATGCTTCTACCAGCAGACGGCCACCGCCTTTTAAACATTGGCAAAGGACACCCTGAAACCACCATCGATTTGGTTACTAATTTGCAATCCGCACTAAAACAATCAGGACTGTTACCTGCCGATTACGATATCACAGCCCATCAAACCATGCTACCACCACAACCCGCCGATGTTAACACAACCTATGCCGACACTAGTGATTTATTCGCTTTAATTAATTATCAACCACAAGTAAAACTTCGCGATGGCTTACAGCGTTTTGCTGATTGGTATCGCGACAACCATCATTTATTTAAAGAAAAACCGACCAAGAAAACACAACACACACAAATTTGTTAATCAGAAGAAAAAGCGAATTAAAAAAATAATTAAAAACAAGTATATTCAACAGATTTTTAATCGTTAAAATTAAATTGCTGGAAATGCGGAATCGGCGTCGTTGAGTCGTCAAAAATAAATTTTGTAAACTTTTCTGTACGAATTGTTTCACCTTTGTTGTTATAACGGTGATATAAACAAACGTGGTAAACATTATTGGAAATTCTTATAGTATCCGGATACTTACCGCCCCAAGTATATTCCAAGTAATCATCTAATTCATAGACTAAATCAATTTTATTTAAAATTACTCCATTCATATAGGTTGCTACCGAACGCACCATACTAAAAGTAGTACCGACTTCATCACTGTGCCATTCATTATCATCGGCAGACCAACGATAATAACTCCATTTGGCAGTTATATCATTCCAAACACCAAGCCATTCTTCTGTGCGATTATGTTCTAAATCTTCATATTTCCCATAAAAAAACAAGTATTTTTGCGCACCAACCGTTTCATATCTTTTAATTACTGAATACTGGGTATTCAAATTACCATCTGCATCACGAATTTCCAAATCTGCTTCATAAATATTAGGCATAGCGCTAGTATATGTTACTTTTCCCACAGAACAACCAACCAGCAAAAAAACTAATGGTATCATCAGAACAAGTACAAAAAATAAATTTAGAAATTTCTTTTTCACCTTTTTCCTCCAATGATTACTACTAGTTTAGTATGACACATAACCATTGATTAAGCCATAGTTTTTTTATATTATTCAAAACGAGCAAAGAAACATTTTTTTTTAAATTTCGTTAGCATTTTTTTATTAGAAAATGATATTATAGAATATGATTAAATTGATTGTGGACTGTACCTGTGAAATGGGTTCAGCAGAAGCCGAAAAAATGGGTATCATTTCTATGCCAATGCGTATGTTAATTGATGACCAAGAATACTTGGCTGGTAAAAATTTAGATAATGATACTTTTTATCAATTACTACCCAATGCCAAAACCGCACCCAAAACGATGCAAATTAATGTTAACGATTATTTAGAAGTCATTAAACCAATTTTAGCCGCCGGTGACGAAGTTTTTGTCATGTCAGTTTCCAGCGGACTTTCCGGAACCTTCAATAGTTTAACGCAAGCTGTTAAAGAATTAAATTCCGAACACGTGGCTGTTTTTGATTCACAAACATTTACTTTGGCCTATTACGCCTTGGTTATGCAAGCCCATCAATTAATTAAAGCCAGTAAAACTTTATCCGAACTAACACAAGCCATGGAAGCATTACGCGACCGTGCAAAAATTTTATTTATCGCCGATACGACTAAATATTTAGTTAAAGGCGGGCGCATCAGTTTCGTAAAAGGTTTATTGGCCGAAACTTTACACATTAAACCAATTATCGGCGTTGTGGATAAAAAATTAAGTATGGTTGGTAAAGGAATTGGTTACAATGCCGCTAAACGACAAATGTTACGTTTGGTAAAAGATATTGATTTAACGATGCCAACCTACTACGGTCATATCCATGCCAGCGATAAAGCTGAAGATTTCAAACAAATTTTCACTTTTGAATTTACCGAAAAACGCGAAATTGGTCCAATTGTTGGCGCGCATGGTGGCCCTGGCGCAGTTGGTCTGGCTTATTTTGAAAAACCAAAATCCGAAATTGAGAAAAAACCAACTTTAATGGATAACCTGCGCAAAATTATGCGCCTTGGTAAAAAAGACGAAAAGTCAGAAACACCAACGCAATCTGAAACAACCACTAACAACTAATTATTTTTGGCAGTTTTCACAATAAACTGAACTACGTTGTCCAATTCTGGTACCAATTAAAGTCTGTCCACAATGCAGGCAGGCTTTTTTTGCGCGTCCATAAACCGCCAAATTTGCATCATTTTGATAACTGGTTCCCTTGGATGCAGCATAAACTTCAAATGGAACATGATGAAATTGAATAAATTCGCTGATCACGGCAGGGATTATCGTACACAATTTTTGTAATTCACCAACAGTCAAACTGCTTCCTTTACGTGTCGGGCGAATTCCCGCGCGAAAACAAATTTCATCGGCATAAATATTACCAATTCCTGCAATAATATGTTGGTCTAACAATAAAGTTTTCAAAGCCGTATTCCGTGTCGCAATCTTCTGTTGCAAATATTCCAGAGTCACTTCCGCAGGTTCGGGTCCTAATAAATTCTGTCCACTATCGTCATTTTGGTTTGGCTCGTAGTACCACCAATGTCCAAAACCACGCGAATCAATGTAACGCAACTCTTTTCCACTCTGCAAAGTTAAAACTAAATTCGTGTGTTTTTCATAAACTGCTGTCGGATTTTCAATTGTTAAAGTTCCCGTCATCCGTAAGTGGACCACAACATGCGCCCCACTTTTCAAGTGCAAAGTTAAAAACTTACCCCGTCGTGTAAAGTTTTGAATCGTTTGCCCAGTCATTTTTTGAATAAATTCCGCAGGTTGTAAATTTGCCACAACTTTCGGTAAATTTACTTGCACCTTAGTAACTGTCTGCCCTAACACAAAAGGTGCCAACACAGTTCGGACAGTTTCAACTTCAGGTAATTCTGGCATAATTATCCCCGCACTTTTCCTTCAACTACAATTAACGGAACATACATTTCATCAGCAGTTAGCCCAGTATGGATTCCGTGATAAAAACGTTGATGGCCATGATACTGTTCACCCGGTGCAAAAACCATCATATTTTTACTATTTCCACCAATGGCGATATAATCACCCAAATATTTTTGATATTCTGGATGCAATTTGAAATTACCAAAAACACCTTTTTGAATCAGTTCCTTTGATGGATACAAAGTGTAATCTTGCTCGTACTTTTTAAACGCCACATGAAAATCAGCATCTTTCCCCGGTTTGATTTTAAAGCAAATTCCGCGCGGGTCCAAAGATAGAGGGTGTTCCAAACAATCTTGCAATGCTTTATCTTCACAAACAAAATCAAAATTTTTAAGATCGGTTTGTCCGTGGTCCGCAGTAATAATTAACAAAGTATCAGGATTTTTTTTGGCTAAACGTTCAATATGGCGTTGAATTTTGCGTAACAAATGACGACTGCGCCAAGCGGTCGTACCATAGGCATGCATGGTACTATCCAAATCAGCATAATAGCTATAGACAAATTTGGGTTCAGGTTTTTGACAAATTTCATGTAAACAACGAAACATTTGTCGCAAAGTATTAAATTCAACTACATGCTGTGCACTAATTTTTGAAGCCAATTTGGACGAAAAACAACTGTAAACTTCGCGTTTAAGCGGTACTTTTTCAAAAAATTTCTGGTACGGTAATTGATGTTTTGCGAATTCAGAATCTGCATGATATTCGTGCGTATAAAAATTGCGATTTTTAAAAACCTCAATTACATCACCATCAAAATCTACCGACCACGCGAACCAACCATGTTCCGCTGGGGTCAACCCACTCATCAATGAAGTTGTGGCGGATGCAGTTGTGGATGGGAAAACTGAAGTCACAGTATCAATTTGATGTCGGCGCAAAAAGCTGTTGGCTGGTAAATTTTTTTCCAAAATCCGCGACCCCATTGCATCAATCACAATGTAAACAATATTTTTATAATCAGTTTTTAATTTTTCGGCTAAATTTGGCAAAATTGGATTCCCAGTTGGGTGACCCAAAAAGTCCGCCAATGTCGCCGCTATATTCACAATACTATGATTAAAATCAGGAAAAACAAAACTGTTTTGTTGCTTTTGTGCCATTCAAATTATGATAACACATTTCTCTTCCAACACGCAAGAACTTACAAAACACCAATATCTTGTCTCTTATGCTTAACAAACTACACAAGCCTAAACAAAAATGATTTGTTAGAATCACCAAAATTCGGTATAATAAGGTAGATTTACTTTATGTAAAAATTTTTTGGGATGCGCCCAAATTAAAAGGAGACAAAGTCATGGATTTTATTCGTAAAAACTGGTCGCGACTTTCACTAGCATTCTTTTACTTCATTGGCGGAGTGATTGCAGTTATTGCATGGATAAACTATGGTAGTCGCATCACCGGTGGAAATTGGGTTAACGATTTCTACAACATTGCATTGTTAATCTCAACAATGGTGTTCTTCTTCGGTATGGTTGGCGTTACGGTTATTAAAACCTTGCAAAACAGTAAAAAAGTTGTCAGCGCACTTTACATGTGTGTTGGCGGTTTGATTACCGTTTTACTTTTGGTTTTCATCGTAGTTGCTAGCTGCAACGACTCAAACCTAATTTTGATGTCTGGTAGCAACTCACTTGCTACTTTGTATCAATTCTGGGTTCCTTTCTTGGTTTTCGGATTACATCCGTTAATCAAAGGCGTTACTCGTTTCATCGAAGCTGAAATGGCTCCAGCTCCAGTTGCTGCTAAACCAGTAGCACCAGTTGCTGAAGCCGCTGCAGAAGCTCCAAAAGCTCCTGTAAAAAAAGCAGCTCCAAAAGCTCCTGCTAAAAAAGCAGCAAAATAATTGGGATACGCCTAATTAATAAAAAGACCGTGGCTCTGCCGCGGTTTTTTTATGTTCAAAATGGAGAAATAAAAAACACCGCATAATGGTGTTTTTTTATATCAATGAATTACATTTCGCGACCAAGGTCTTCAACATAAGTTGTTGTACTTACTGGAATATGTTCTTCTTCTGGGTTTAATTTGGTGGGCGCACCAAGCCAATTATTTGCTTCCAGTGTCGATTCCATATTGGCAACAGCATCTGGATAACTACATACATATTCAGATAGTTTCATCATTTCACCGTTAACAGAAAATTCACTTTCTGTACCAGGAAGCATATACGCTTTATGTCCACCTAACACCAATTTAGCATTAACAATATCCATCAATTGCTTAACATAACCACGTTCTTCAGTAATTAGGCGTTGATGCTGTAGATCGTGTTTTGTCATGTTGCCTTGTTCATACACATCAGCAGTTTGGTATACCTCAGTTGGCATTGGTAAACTTGATGTAACTTGTTCCGTTACTTTCTTTCTGCGCCACGGAAAAATTGATTGCTTTTCTTGTTTAACTTCTTTCCACGGTAATTTGGATACCGCCATAATTTCCGGACGGGTGTATTCTTTATTACCACCAAACGTACGCGATTTTACTTCTACTAAGCCTAACAATTTTTCTAATTCTTGATTAAATTTAGCAATCTTTTTATTATTTTTCAATGAACTATCAAGTTCACCAAAACTGATTTCAATTTCACCATATGGTGTAACAATATATTTAGGTAATTTACCAACATAATGAATTGCAATTGCACCATTTTTGTCAATACGTGTTAAGGAATCGGGAAGATTATATTTTGCTTTTTCAGTACCATTTTTAACCAATCCATACTTTTTTAATAATTCATTAATTTCATAAACTAATTTTGAAACATCAGTCAAATAATCAATTTGGTCAAAATTTGGTGTTTCACCACGATATAAATCTTCAAAAGCATATTTTTTATCCATAATATTCCACTCCTTTAATTTTTGTACTAAAAATAGTATATACTAAATCAATCGACAAAACAAGAATTAATTGAATATGGTTTTAAAAGTTGCTGGTCTTACGGGGATTTTTTTTGTATTATATTAATAATGCGGATTACCCAATTGACGGTTGATAATTTCCGAAACCATAAACACACTACTCTGCAATTAGACGCGGGTGTGAATGTTTTAGTCGGACCTAATGCGCAAGGCAAAACCAATCTGTTGGAAGCCATTTTTTTATCATGCGTTGGACGCGGATGGCGCGCTGGTCGCGATAGTGAAATGGTACAATTCAACCAAGACCGGGCTTTAGTGCAAGTAACCGCCATCAAAAAATTTGGTTCGGTCGATATTACAATTCAACTCGGCTTAGGTTTAAAAAAATCAATTTCCATTAACCGTGTGCCAATTGCTAAAGTAGCAGAATTAATGGGACAAATTAATTGTATTTTCTTTTCACCTGACGAATTAAAATTAGTCAAGGAAGCACCAGCCGACCGTCGTCGTTTTTTAAATATTGATATTTCACAAATAGACAAAAGTTATTTTTATGCACTCACCCGCTACAACAAAATTTTACAACAGCGTAATGCATATTTGAAAAACAACACCGACCCACGCGAACTGAGTATTTGGGATGACCAATTAATTTCACAAGGAAAAATTATCATCGCGAAACGCCAGGCCTTTATTCAAAAATTAACTCCATATGTCATTGCCAAACATCACGAACTAACCGACGGCAAAGAAACCATCGCAATTACCTATGAAACTTGTAGGGATTTTGCCGCCGAACTAACTGCTGCACGTGAACGCGACCTACGCTTAAGAACCACCACTGTTGGACCACACCGTGATGATATTGCCATCACTATCAACGGACAAGATGTCCGTGTTTACGGCAGTCAAGGCCAACAACGCACGGCAGCGTTATCAATTAAATTAGCCGAATTAGATTTATTTACCGATATCACAGGTGAACGACCAATTTTATTATTAGACGATGTTTTTAGCGAGTTAGATAGCAGTCGTCAGGCAAGACTGCTAACCGCCGTCGCTAATACACAAGTAATCATTACAGCTACCGAAGCACCGGCGACGGGAAAAATTTTCCGTATCAAGCAAGGCACCGTTTTAGCATAAAAAAAAGTTACTTACATTTTGTATGTAAGTAACTTTGAATTGTTTGTAAATAACTTAAGGGTCAGATTTTAAAAACTGACTTAGAATTTTGGCGTATATTCTGAAGCCGCACTAACCACACGACTGAAGATATCAAACAAGTAGGTTTTACAGAAGTCAAATAAACGATAGGCAAAGTATCCACCGCTATCAGCGGTCAATGACAAGGTTGACGTCCAACCCAAAGTATCAATCAACAAGAAGATAAAGGTTAATTCTACCAAGGCTGAGAACGCACCAAACACAGTTCCCAAGATGCGGTCAATCACACTAACAGCTTTTAATTTCGATTTGACAGCCTGCAACAATTTATCAAGCAACAAGCAAAGCAAACGCACTGCTATAAAGATACCAATTCCAACCAAAATACAAAGTAAGGTATGTGCACTAATAAAAGGAATGTTCCAAGTCGCGATGACATTCTCCCAACCAAATTTATCTTGGAAAATTCTAGCCAAAGGAGCAGCCCCAACAATTGCCGCCACGAAGGCCAAAACACTTGAGATACTTGACATCACGCAACGAATCAAACCACGGCGCGTGCATACGATTAAGTTAATAATAATTATTACTGCTACAACGATATCAGCAATAAGTCCTGCTTTCATGTTTTTATTATATCCTTTCTTGTCGTTTATTGTCAAGATTAAACGCCAAATTTGTTTGACTTTTTTTTGCGGTATTTTTTTAAATTGTTTAACGTTAAACAATTGTTGCTCGTTTTATTTGCATATGCGTACCTAATTCATTAATGATATTGACAATTTGATGGCGTGAAAATTGCTTTAAGTACACAAACACCGGCGCATTACTATTTCGGAAAGTAATTTTCAAAACTGGATATGCTTCGGAAAATTCAACCTCTTTAACCTGTTGATAAACAATTTTCTTTTGTCTTAAATAAAAACTTTTCCGGTAAATAGGTAAATTAACCAATAAATAATCCGGATAAATCACCACCCGTGTTGCACACAATTTCACAACTTCAATGGTTAACACAATTAATCCTAAACTCAACCAAATCATATCGAACCAATTTCCTCGTAAGCAAGCGATAATCCAAGCCACCAACACACCAGCCATTAATAAGTCCAAAAGAACACGCAAAGTGATAAATATTTTTGATAATGGATAAAATTTCACAATAAAAGTTTACTGTATTATTCTTAACCAGACAAGTTTGATTTTTCGTAATTGTTTAACGTTAAACAATTTTCAATACACAAGTACAATAACAGTGTATTGTTTACAGCCAAATTGTCAGCAACACACAATCAAATTAAAATGTTTAACGTTAAACATTTAACCAGAAAAATGCCTTAAGATAAGTGTCCAGTGTTTACTTACACACAAAATGTAAATTACTGATAATTGTTTAACGTTAAACAATTTTGAGTTTTTGATTGCTTTTTTGATTAAATGAATTTAAAATTATAGCATGGCAGAAAATAAATTAGGTAGAGGTTTGGGTGCATTATTTGGAGGCATCTCACTTGATGATGAATTAACACCAATCAGTGAACCTATCGAACAACCTGTAAAAAAACAAAACACAGTATCCAATCAAAGCGAAAACAATACTGACGGGGTACAGCAGATTGCAATCGGAATGATTGATAATAACATCAACCAACCGCGTAAGGTTTTTGACCAGGATGATTTGCATGACCTCGCCGAAAGTATCCGCACCTATGGAGTAATTCAACCAATTTTAATTACTCCAGTTGGTAACCGTTTTATGATTGTCGCTGGAGAACGTCGTTGGCGTGCAGCACGTATGGCGGGTTTGGTAGAAATTCCAGCTATCATTAAAAAATTCAACCAGAAGCAAATTGACGAAATTGCTATTATTGAAAATTTGCAACGTGCAGATTTAAATGATATGGAATTGGCACAGGGTATCAAGCGCTTAATGGATGAACACAAATTGACTCAAGAAAAAGTTGCTGAACGTTTATCCAAACCACGCAGTTCAATCGCAAACACTTTGCGTTTACTAAGTTTACCAGCCGAAGTACAACAATACATTTCACACAAACAATTAACCGCTGGACACGCGATTCGTTTGTTAGGAGTCGCCGACAGCCAAAAGCAAATTGAATACGCACGTCGTGCCGTTGATGAGAATTTATCAGTACGCGCCTTGAGTGAATTGATTGATGGTAAGATGCCAAGTTTTACGTCAAACAAAATCAAGCCAGTCAAAGCACCAGAAATCCGTGAACAAGAAAAAATTCTATCGCGCGCCATCGGCACAAAGGTTAAAATCGATGGCAGTTTAGACCATGGTAAGGTCGTGATTGGCTATTACTCAGCGGAAGAATTGGAAAGAATCGTAAATTATCTCAAAAAACACTAAATATAGTGGTGTATGTATACACATACCACTATATATTGTATATTTTCAATTATTTTACAGAAAAACCTAGAAATTTTACACGTTATGTGTTATGCTAGAAAAGAAAGGAGCGAAAAAGAATTTATCAATGGGAAAAATCGTTGCAATTGCGTTACAAAAAGGTGGGGTCGGCAAGACAACCACTTGTATTAATTTAGCAGCATACTTAGCACAGTTAGGAAAGAAAGTTTTGATTGTGGATTTTGATCCACAGCATAATGCTAGTAGTGGTGTGGGCGTTCAAGTTACCGACAAGATGCCATCGGTTTATAATGTTATGTGCGATCAAATTGACCCAACCGATGCAATTCAATTAACCGCAGTGAAAGGTTTGGAAATCTTGCCAAGTAACGAAAACTTAGTCGGTGCCGAAATTGAATTGGTCCGTATGAGTGGTCGTGAAAAAGTTTTACGTAACTGCTTAAACAAAATCCGTGATAGTTATGATTATATCTTTATTGATTGTCCACCAACTTTAACTTTGTTAACTGTTAATGCTTTAACCGCCGCCGACTCTGTTATCATTCCGGTTTTGTGTGAGTTCTTTGCGCTGGAAGGTATTACCCAATTGGTTCGTGCCATTCGTTTAATTAAAAGCCAAGGTTTAAATCCAACGATTGATATCGAAGGTGTTTTAATGACAATGTTCTCGCGTAACGCTTTAAACGAACAAGTTCAAGCCGATTTGTTAAAATTCTTTGGTCGCAAAGTTTATAATGTTAAAATTCCACGTAACGTTCGTCTAGCCGAAGCCCCCAGTTATGGCAAACCAATTTGTCTATATGACCATAAATGTGCTGGTGCTAAATCTTATCGTGAATTAGCTTTTGAATTTATGAAACGTCAACCTGATAAAAAAGAAACTAGTGAACCTGCAAAAGAGGAACCAGCTGAATGAACACGGAAATAAAATCTTTTTACCGTATCTATCGTCCAAAAACCTTTAGTGAAGTTGTCGGACAAGATTTTATTACTAAAACCCTAAGTAACCAAATTGCCGCTAACAAATTAGGACACGCCTATCTCTTCTGCGGTACACGTGGTACTGGTAAAACATCAGTTGCCAAAGTTTTTGCCAACGCTGTCAACTGTGAAAATTTTCAAAATGGACAAGTTTGTGGCAAATGCGCCTGGTGTCAAAGTCAAAACAAAAATATGGACATTTTTGAAATTGATGCCGCCAGCAATAATGGTGTTGATGCTGTCCGCGATTTAATTGAAAGTGTTAAATATCCACCTGTAGTTGGGAAATACAAAGTTTACATTATTGACGAGGTGCACATGTTTTCTGGTGCAGCTTTCAATGCTTTGCTGAAAACTTTGGAAGAACCACCAGCACATGTCATTTTTATCTTGGCGACGACCGAGCCACACAAATTATTGCCGACTGTGCAAAGTCGTTGTTTACGTTTTAATTTCCAAAATGTTTCTTTAAATGACTTGGAAAAAGTCATTAGCCATGTTTTTAAAAATGAAAAAATCACCGCTGATGCCGCCGCCATCACCGCGATTGCTAAAGAAGGTCAGGGCAGTGTGCGTGATGCTTTATCTTTCGCCGATACAGTGGCCGCTTACTGCGGTAAAGAACCCATTACCATGGATGTGATTAATCGGGTAGTGGGCGGTTTAGATGCCAAAATTTTTGCCGACCTGATTCAACAAATTTCAGCGGGGGATGTTAAAGCAGTACGCGATACGGTTAACCAAATTTTCAACTCTTCCACAGGTACCGCACGCATTTTAAATGGCACTTTGGAAGCAATTAAAAATGCTTACGTCGCACAACCCACTCCGCGTTTAGCAACCGCTTTACGCATGTTTGCTAATTTAGAAACAACTTTAAAATATGCGACCGACCCACATGGTTATTTTGAAACTGCTGCTTTAGTTGCTTGTGGAGCATAAAAATGAACTTTCAAGAATTAGAAGCTATTTGGGCAAAAATTTTGCGAACTTTACGCACTAATAAAAATTTTGCTTTGTTCGGTTTATTATCCACTATGAATGATGTTGAATTTGTTGACGAAAAAATTATCATCCACCTGCACAATGACAGCGAAAAAACTATGATTAAACAACACATTAATGAATTGCGTGAACTAAGCGGAGAACAAAATATTTTATATTTAAAAGATGACACTGTCGAAGTGCATGACGAAAACCGTGATTACATTGCAAAACTCAAGGAATTATTTGGCGATAAAGTTGAAATCGTGTAAACTATCAATATGAAAAATTTCTCAATGGGCAACAACGGACAAATGGCTAACCTCATGAAACAGGCTGAAGCCATGCAAAAACAACTGGAAAAAACCAAAGAAGAATTGGCAGAAACTGCCGTTGAAGCTACGGTGGGTGGTGGCATGGTAACCGCCTCTATGTCTGGCGCGTATGAATTATTAGATTTACACATTAAACCCGAAGCAGTTGATCCCGATGATGTCGAAACTACCGAAGATTTAGTTATCGCGGTTATCAATGAATGCTTACGTCAAGTTACGGAGTTACGTCGTGAAAAATTACCTCTCTGAAAAACCTGACGGTTATCGTATTGCCCCCAGCCCAACTGGTTATGTTCACTTGGGAACAGTGGCAATGGCTTTAGTAAATTCTTATTTAGCACGCCAAAATCATGGTCGTTTTTACCTGCGTATTGAAGATACAGATAGCAAACGTTATGTTTCCGATGCTGTAGAAAAAATGATGACCACATTTAACTATTTTGGCATTAATTTTGCGGAAACTTACGTACAAAGTGAGCGTGCACCAATTTATCAAAAATACGCTGAAGATTTAGTCAAACAGGGTAAAGCTTATTACTGTTTTTGCACCGAAGATGACTTAAATCAAATGCGTGAAACACAATTAAAAAACAATGAACCAACTGGTTACTACGGTAAATATGCTAAATGTCGTCATCTGAAACCAGAAGAAGTAGCACGTCGTGTGGCTGCGGGTGAACCTTATGTGATTCGCGCCAATTTTGGTTACAAAGATTGGGGCGACCGCATTATTTTTCATGATGCTGCCCGCGGTGAAATTGCTTTACCACCACAAATTAATGACCCAATTATTTTAAAATCAAATGGTTTACCGCCATATAATTTTGCACATGTGATTGATGATACTTTGATGGGTACAGCCTTAGTTGTACGCGGAGAAGAATGGTTAATTTCTACCGCCGAACACATCCAATTATGCGATTTGCTCGGTTTTCCACGTTTAAATTATTTACACATGCCCACAATTAACATTGAAGATAATGGCAAAAAACGCAAACTTTCTAAACGTAAAGACCCACAAGCACTAGTCATGAATTTGGTTGATGCTGGTTATCCACGTGATGCAATTTTTGAATATCTTTTAACGATTTACAACAGTGACTTTGAAATTTGGCGTACAGCTAATCCCAACGCACCCTTGACCGATTTTCAATTTAGTATTCAAAAAATTGGCTCGAATAATCCATTGTTTGATTTACCAAAATTGAACGATATTGCCAAAAATGTTTGGGCACGCCAAGATCACACGACGATTGTTGCGGCTTTTAATGCTTGGAACTGGCAAAGTTTACCTAACATTACCCCAGCAATTAAAACTCGTATCGAAGGTATGTTAGGTGTTGAACGCGGTGGCGAACGTCCACGTAAAGATTTGATTAAATTTGAAGATATTCCAGACTTATACAGTTATGTATGGGATGAAATTCAAATTGATGGTACCAGCCTAGACGGTAAATTGTTAAAATCTTATGCCGAAATTTATGATGCTGCTGATGACAAAGACATTTGGTGGCAAAAAATTAAAAACATGGCACCAGATAAACCAACCTTACGCAACTTAACCGCACAAATTCGTTTAGCAGTAACGGGTAAAACTAACACCCCCGATTTATGGGCAATATGCCAAGTTTTAGGCAATGAAATCGTTAAGTCACGTTTGACCCGTTGGTAATTTCTGTTTATAATTAATTAATGCAAATTTTTCGTCATAATGACATAAAAAATATTGCTCAAGTTGTCAAAAACGGGGGCATTATTTTATATCCAACCGATACTATTTGGGGTTTAGGTTGTAATGCTTTAGACGAAAATGTCACCAAGAAATTAAAACTATTGAAAGGAAAACCAGCCGATGCGGCTTTGATTTGGCTTTTACCATCAATTGCAGCGGTAGAAAAATTTTGTGGCAACGTTACACCAATCGAACGTAAACTTTTAAATCGTAAACATACTTCGGTGATTATTCATGGACAAGCCGTACGTGTTATTCGTAGTGGTTGGTTGAATCGTTTTTTATCAATTTGTGGTGTCCCAGTTGTCGGTACCAGTGCCAATCTACACGGACAACCTGTAATTACTTCCTGGCATCAGGCAACGAAACTTTTTCACGGAAAAACTGATGCTGTGGTACGCGGCCGCAAAATTTACAAAAACATTCCCAGCACTTTAGCCATGGTAGATAACACTACAAACCCGCCCAAAATCAATATTTTACGCGCCGGAGCATAAATCAAAACTCAATTTTCCATAATCAATCAATTTTACCTGCATATTTATAGTTAGTGGACGTTTTAGAAAACTACTTACAACATTTATGCGGTACTGCTAATGTCAAACGCGACGAACCTTTAGCCAAGTGGACAACTTTTCGTGTTGGCGGTCCGGCACGTTATTTTGTAATTGTTGAACAAAAAGAAACTTTAGTTCGCATCGTCAAAGCACTGGAATATTTAAATTATCCTTATTTTATTTTGGGATTAGGTGCCAATGTTTTAGCCAGTGACAAAGGCTACGAAGGCGTTGTCATTAAACTAAATTTTCATAAAATTGAGCAAAATGATGTATTTGTCTATGCCGATGCTGGTGCAAAGTTGGGCGCGGTCATTAATTACGCCAAAGACCATGAATTATCAGGATTAGAATGGGCCAGCGGAATTCCCGCCACCGTGGGTGGGGCTGTTTATATGAATTGCGGTGCTTTTGAACATTGTCTCAGTGATGTTGTGGTCATGGTAGATGTTCTAAGCCACGGAGAAATTAAAACTTTAACCCGCAATCAATTAGATTTTAGTTACCGCCATTCCATTTTTATGGAACAACCAGCAGTAATTCTTGGTGCTTACTTTCATTTAGATCATGGGAAAAAAGCCATAATTTCCGCCAAAATGCGTGAAATTTTGCAAAAACGACAAAAGCACCCCCACGAACCCAGCGCGGGCAGTGTCTTTAAACGACCTAAAGACGGCTTTTACGTCGGACAAGTCATCGAACAACTCGGATTAAAAGGTTATACTGTGGGTGGAGCCCAAATTAGTCCCCAACATGCAAACTTTATTATCAACACCGGACATGCTACTTGCGATGATATTTTACAAGTTTTATACCATGTGCAAGATACAGTCGAAAAAGCGACTGGCGTACTTTTGGAAACCGAAATTATTTTTCTTGGCAACATCGACTAACCCCATTTTTATTTGCCAAAATCGCAAATTTTAAGTAAAATGCAGTAGTTTCATTGGGGGAACATCGTGGATACTTTAAATTTCTTTATTATTGTGTTTATTATCGCCACTTTTTGTTTAGGTATGTGGTGGACTTTTAATACGATTCGTAAAATTGATGCACAAAAAAATTATTGTGCTTTGTCTTTGTCTAGCATTGCTAAATTATGGCGTCGTGCCAAATACGTTCCAGAAGATGCTAAGGAACGTGAATCTTTATACTTATATCGCGATTTCTTACGTAAATTTGATGAAGAAGGTGGTCAATATCCAGTTATGGTTAAAGACGGCAAAGTCCGTTGCATGACCCGTAAAGAATACGATAATGTTTGCAACCAAAACAAAATCCAACCATTTTCAATTTTATTAATTGTTATTTCAGCTATCATTGGTGTTAGTGCGATTGCCGTCAACATTTCTACTAAAAGTGTTTGGTTTGGCATTCTTTTAGCAATGATTTTGCCAATCATGCAAATCGTTTTTGCTGTTTTTATCATCCGTTTCAATAAAGATAAAGATAGTTATCGCGATGGCATCTTTATGGCGCTCAAAGAAAACAGTATTGCTTTCTTAAGTATTACCAAGCCATTTATTATCGTGGACGCTTATCCGAATGAATTCGGTAAAAACAAAAAACCACTTTATGCCACAATTGGTAAATTAACCGAAGCACAAGTTGCCGAAACCCGTGATTACATTATTCGCCAAAAAGAAGCCGAAACCAAAGTGGTAGTGTCCAGTGTTGATAACACCGCTGAAATTCAACAAATCACCGAAGAGGCTATCAAAAAAACACTACAACAATCTGAAGAGAAAATCGCCGAAACAACAACAGAAACCGCAATTGAAAACCCAAGCGCTGTAGAAAATCCTACCGAAACTCCTGTTACGACCGAAGGTAACCCCGCAGCTGCTGAAACACCAACCAATACCGAAGAGGCGGCCAGTGAACCAGAAAACACAGACGACCAAAAGCCTTCCATAGAAACAATGGAAACATTAATTCGTAATTTAATTGATGATACATTAAAAGCCGAAGTTGAGCACGAAATCCAAAAAGTTGAACAAGCCAAATACGCACAACAACAACCTGAAGTCATAGAAGAATTACAACCGTTGCCAGTAGTAGAAGAACCTGTTCCCGAAATAATTGAAGCACCGGCCGAAAACGACTTTTCATTAGATGCAATCGGTCAAGCCCTTGATGCTGAAATTGCCCGTCGTAAACAAAGCCGACGTTAATATTAAAAGAACTGCCATCCGGCAGTTTTTTCTTACAATATTTAATTGATTTTAATTTAATTGAATTCAATTGACTTTATTTTAATAACATGGTATAAAATACTCGAACTATTTCAAAAATAATAACAAAGGAGGGTTTTTAAATGGTTTATCAAGTTAATGAAAAAAATTTCGAACAGGAGGTTTTAGCCGCCAAAGAATTAGTCGTGGTTGACTTTAATGCTGAATGGTGTGGTCCGTGCCGTATGCTTGGTCCAGTCATTGAACAATTAGCCGAAGAAAATCAAGACGTAAAATTCGTTTCCGTCAATGTTGATAACAGCGGGGAACTGGCACAACAATTCGGTATACAATCAATTCCATGTGTTGTCTTTCTCAAGAAGGGCGAAGAAAAAACTCGTAATGTTGGTTTTGCACCCAAATCCGTCTTGGAAAACATGATTAAGGAATTGAAATAATGAAATATGACATTGTTGTCATCGGAGCTGGAATTGCGGGTTTGACTGCAGCCATTTATGGTAAACGCGCCGGAAAAAATGTTTTAGTTTTAGAAAGCCGTACTTATGGTGGGCAAATTGTCAATACACCCAGTATTGAAAATTATCCTGCCGCCATGGGAATTTCTGGTTTTGAATTTGCCACTAAGATTTATGAACAAGCGATAACCTTGGGCGCTGAGATTAAGTTTGAAAATGTAATGTCCATTACCGATGGAAAAATTAAAACCGTTCACACAAATCAAAATGATTATCAATCTCCGGTCGTAATTATCGCCACGGGTTCAAAGAATCGCCAATTAGGTTTACCGAACGAAGAAAAACTGCTTGGCAAAGGAATTTCCTATTGTGCAACTTGCGACGGTGCATTCTTTAAAAATAAAGTCGTTGCCGTGATTGGTGGTGGTAATACTGCCGTTGAAGATGCTTTGTATCTTGCCGGTGTTGCTCAAAAAGTCTATGTAATTCATCGCCGCAACCAATTTAGTGCCGAAAGTGTCATGGTGGAACAATTGCAAAAACAACCCAACGTGGAATTTATTTTTGACGCACAAGTAACTGAGTTAATCGGTGAGCAAAAATTATCTGCAATTAACATCAACACTAACAACCAAGCCCGTATCATCAATATCGATGGTCTATTTGTTGCCGTCGGTCGCGTACCTGAAAACGAAAAATTTGCCAACGTAGTTACATTGGACCAACACGGTTACATTATTGCCGGCGAAAATTGTGAAACTTCAGCTCCGGGTATTTTTACCGCGGGTGATTGTCGTACCAAAGAAATTCGTCAACTAGTTACCGCAGCGGGGGACGGAGCCGTAGCCGCCAACCATGCTATTCAATATTTAAATCAACTTAATCAAGATTAAGTCTTAAATCAATGGGCAATAAAATCAATGTATAGCGCATAACCTTTCGCGGGGTCGTGCGTTAAAGCGTGGGTCAAAGCGCCAACCAAATGGCCGTCTTGAATAATTGGACTACCACTCATACCGTGGACAATTCCACCAGTAGCCGCCAGTAAACGCGGGTCTGTGATGCGAATTACCATAGATTTGTTGCGACGACGTTCTTGATAACGTGTTTTCAGAATTTCACAATCAAACTCTTCCACAGTGGTACCATCCAACGATGTGCGCAATATGGCTTTGCCGGGATGTACATAATATCGCGTTGCGACTGGCATGGTAGTGGTGGCATTAGTTAATATTTCACTGTCTGCGGTTAAACAACCGGTGATTCCATAATTGGTTCCTTGTATGATACTACCTTGTGCTGTGGCATTATTCTGAACAGAACTTTGCAACACACCTGTTTGTTTACCATTGGTTTTAATAATTCCATAAGTGTTTACAGCGCGAATTTCGCCACCACGTAAATCAACAGCGGTTCCGGTTTCAAAATCCGCCATTTGATGACCTAAAGCCGAAAAACGATTGGTTTCCGGGTCAATCATTGTCAACATACCAACTCCATTGGTTGTATCGCGCAAACTTAAATCACTTTGTACATGAAATTGGCGTTTTAAAACTGTGCCATTTCTGACTAAGGTTATTTCAACTTGAGTTTGATTAGCAATTGCTGCGGTAAAATCCGCACAACTATGAATTGTATTGCCATTCACAGATTTAATAATATCGCCTTTTTGCAAAACACGGTCTTCGGTATCATTCGTTACTAAAACGCCGTCAATTTGCCCACAAATGCCAATTGGCATACCCCCGACCAAGATTGTGTCAAAGGGCAAAATATCAACCATGACCTTTTTAATCGGGATTAAGCCTAATAATTTTACTGTAATATATTTTTG
This sequence comes from uncultured Clostridia bacterium, assembly GCA_946630785.1. Classification (GTDB taxonomy): domain Bacteria; phylum Bacillota; class Clostridia; order Christensenellales; family UBA1242; genus RGIG8050. The sequence goes on from CAMOZC010000009.1 coordinate 20,279, forward strand.
CGTGTCGGTATCATTGCCGATTGTAATTTCAGTATCGGAATCCGCCCTAGCCGCATATTCGCTTGGCGTTAGCACAATTGTATCTGGTGTTGTGATACCATGAACAAAGGGAACAATTATCATGGTGTAAATACCAAAGACTACACTCGCAAATAAAATTCCCCGCCAAAAACGGAAGTTTTTCATCAGTTTCATAACGCAATTATCATGTCACGAAAACATATAAATTATTTATGCAAGTTTTGTGGTGGTATCAATTCCTTGATTTTTTGCGCATACAATGGCGCCGTTATAAATCAACATTATACTGGTTATTGTTTTGTTTAGCTGTTGGTATTGTGGTCGGTATCATTACAATTTTTATCGCCGATATCAGTGTTGACGACATCAATTATCATTTAATCGACGGCAATATCTTAAACGCCACATCAATTAATACCAGTATGGGTAAATTTATTTGGCAACGTGTTTTATCCATTATCATACCAATTATCGTCAGTTTAGTTTTTGCCTGTTTGTCGCGTTTTACGGCACTGTCCGTTTTCCCTTTAATTTTCATGCATGGTTATTGGTTAGCCATAGCAGTGTGGTGGACCTTTTTTTATTATAGTTTTACCGCCATTCCTTTATTAATCTTTTATCTACTTTGGCTAATCATTGTAACTACCGTTATCATTGCTGGTTTGCTGTGGGCATTGCAATGTGGTGAAAATATCCGTAACCAACGCCACAAAAACAACTCTACTAAAACCAATACTGCTGGGTTACTTTTACGTGGTGCTGCCATTTTTATTAGCATCGCCGTAGTACTTGGCTTTTTTGAATATTTAGTGTTTTGGACTATCTTGGGAAAAATTGTGTATAAACCACGCTAAATCTCACATGCTATTGGCATGAAGACAAGTAGAATATTAATTGCGACTTTAACCGCTGGTACCATCTGCGGAATAGCAGGTCTTGCCAATTTGACCGCCAGCACACCGCATCATGTTATGGTAAACGCTCCTGTTACCGTTGCCGTTGCTGATACTAACACACAAGGCAACCAGCAATATCCCAACGCACCAGCAATTACCGCCAAGGCTGCATTTTTATTAGAAAGCAACAGTGGCAAAGTTTTATTTACGCAAAATGCTGATGCGCATTTACCCATTGCCTCGATGACCAAAATTGCGACTTTGGGTGTCATTTATCAAGCTTTGGCCGATGGTAAAATTAAAATGGACGACAAAGTTATGGTTAGTGAACGTGCATCGTCTATGGGTGGCAGTCAAGCTTTCTTAGACGCGGGTAGTGAATACAGTGTTCACGATTTAATTCAATCCATTGTAGTGGCTTCGGCCAATGACAGTTGTGTGGCGCTGGCAGAACATCTAGCCGGCTCGGTCGAAAGTTTTGTCGAACAGATGAATACATTTGCCCGTAACCTGGGTTGTAAAAATACGAACTTTGTTAACTGTACTGGTCTACCAACACCCGGTGCGTATTCCTCAGCCCGTGATATAGCTACCATGTACCAAGCCATTATGCAATCACCACACTATGGGGATTTTAACCAAGTTTGGATGTACGATTTAACTCATCCCAGCGGTCGTGTAACAGGCTTAACCAATACAAATAAATTGATTCGCCGTTATCAGGGTTGTCTTGGTGGTAAAACAGGCTTTACCAACGAAGCCGGACATTGCATTACCGTTGCTGCTAAACGCGGAGATATGCAACCAATCGCGGTCATTATTGGCGCCGCCAACAGTCAAACCCGTTTCAAAGAAAGTAGTGCTTTATTGGATTATGCTTGTCAAAATTTTGAAAACAAATTATTAGTTGATAGTAAAATTCCGATCAAAACTGTTACTGTGAAAAACGCGGTAACAGAAACAATTGATTTATATCCAGCGCATAATTATTACCATTTAACTCCGAAAACTGGCAACGCGAACTTAGCCATCGCCACTGAAATTCCCGATACAATTACGGCACCATTGAATACCGAGACTGACTTGGGTGAAATTATGGTTACCGATAATGGTAAAGTCATTGCCAAAATTCCTGTGCGAGCAGGGGATAACATACCGCGAGCAAACTATTGGCAAACAGTGCAAAAAATTATTCACAAGTCGGTGCTTTAAAACCGACTTTTTTTTATCAATCTGCCCGCTTTACATTTTCCTAGTTTCAGGTTACAATTTGATACTTTTTGCGGCCGTGGCGGAATTGGCAGACGCACAGGACTAAGGATCCTGTATCGCGAGATGTGGAGGTTCAAACCCTCTCGGCCGCACCAAACAAAAAACACTCCCGAACCCGAGAGTGTTTTTTTGTTTTTGTTGTGAAACGATTATTTACCGTATTTATTGCGCCATGCTTCATTGGTAATTTTGCGCATGTATTTAATGGTTTCAACAGGGAAGTTACCCATTGCGGTTTCTTCTGAAGTCATAACAGCATCAGCACCGTCATAAACAGCATTAGCCACATCGGTTGTTTCAGCACGACTTGGGCGTGGTTTTTGCATCATGTTCAACATCATTTCAGTTGCAACGATAACAAATTTGTTTGCTTCGTTACATTTCTTAATCATCATTTTTTGAACAGTTGGCAATTTTTCAATTGGATATTCAACACCCAAATCACCACGAGCTACCATTAAACCGTCAGCTTCAGCAATGATTTCATCCAAGTTTTGAACAGCTTGTACACTTTCAACCTTGGCAATAATTTTAATATCTTTACCAACGATTTCACGCATTTCTTTAATATCTTGCGCACGGTTAACAAATGAAGCAAAAACGAAGTCAACTTTTTGTTCAACACCGAATTTCAAATCTTCAATATCTTCTGGACGTAAGAATTGCAAATGAACGTCAACACCAGGAACAGCCATACTCTTGTGGTTAGCCATTTTGCCGCCAACTTCAACATCCAAAACGATTTCTTTACCTTTAACTTCTTTAACTTTAGTAACAATTAAACCGTTACAAATTAAAACAGTGTCGCCTTTTTTAACGTATTTGTATAAATCGTGGTGTGAAATTGAAACACCTTGTTGATTACCCATACGTTCATCGCAATACAACGAGAATGTATCGCCAGCTTTAACAGTGATTTCACCGTTTTCAAAATCGCGTAAACGGATATCTGGTCCTTTGGTATCCAAAGCGATTTTAATGTCCTTTTTGTATTTTTTGTTTACTTCGCGAACTAAAGCGAATTTACGTCCATGTTCTTCATGGGTTCCATGGCTGAAGTTACAACGGGCAATTGACATGCCAGCATCAGCCAAAGCTTTGATTGTTTCTTCTGTTTCGGAAGCTGGTCCGATAGTACAGACAATCTTGATTTCTTTTTGATGATTACTTTCCATAAGGGAAATTATGAAATAATTTGGATAATTTTGTCAATCGTTTTCTCTAGGTCATCATTGTTTAAAACATAATCATAATACTTAGCATCTAAAATACACTTGTCATAATCTTTTAAACGTCTTTCAATATCTTCTGGCTGGTCACCACGACCGTGTAAACGGCGTTCAATTTCCTTTTTATCAGCGGTAATGAAAATCGTTGTCACATTAGCAAAACGCGATTTAAGGGCTCTTACACCGACGATATCACAATCTTTTAACGGAATTTTATTGGCATTAAACATTTCCAAAATATAACGTTCACTCATGCCACGTTTTTCGCCATGACGAATGGTGTGTTCAAAAATATCGCCATTTTCTACCATACGGTCAAATTCTTCGTTAGTGACAAAATGATAAGGATTGCCTTCGCTTTCATTGGGGCGCATGGCGCGTGTTGCCACCGAAACCAACTTACCAAAGCGTTCTGGATAACGTTGCATTAAAGTTTTAATAATGGTATCTTTACCGGCGCCACTGGGGCCTTCAATCACAATAATACGATTTTCTTTTTTGTCTGCCATAAAATATTTTATCCCAGTTGTTTTTTTTCGTCAATTTTTAAGCATGATTTTTTTTCTTAACAAAAATTGGTAATAATAAACCAATTACTGCAATCGTGTTTAAAATAAAACCAAGATTACACATAAATAAAACTAAAGGCGGAAAAATAACATGACTACTGAAATCAAATCTGCAAAAGAACAAATAAATGAAATAGGCTATTGTTAATGACGTTGTGATTATTGCGCTTAAAAAACCGTTCCATAATTTTGGTTGTACTAACCAGAAAACGATACTTAAAACAAATGCCACAAAGAAAAAGCGTTCATGCATTTTCGGCATAAAATAAACCATCACCATCGCAAAACATAATGCGTAATAAACTATATCTCTGATAGTTAAACTGGAATGGCGGTGCGATTTTAAAACTTCCAGCAATAATTTTACCGTTAAACCAATTCCAATGATTGCTATCAATAAATTCAAAATTCTTTTTATGGTACTACCAGGAATGACTAAAAGTTGTTTTAAAATAAATTCTAAACTGAAACAATTATTAGCCGCTTCAATTTCTGCTCCCATCTGTTTAAAATAAACACTAATTAAATTTTCTAAATTGGCGCCAAAAAATAATGGTAATAAATTAACTACATACATTAATGGCGCTAACCAAACCCACGCCCAGTTTAAATAACGTTTACCATTTTGGTCACGAATAATTAATAAAACTAAAATCATGGGCGTTATAAATATAAATTGTAATTTCAAAGCGAATGATAAACCTAAACAAATAAAACAAAATACAGAGCAACGTTTTAAAGCAAAATAAAACGCAAACAAAGCTAAAGCCACATAAACTGCATCGCATTGTCCCCAAGCAGAAAATTCTAATAGAATCGGTGGTAATAATAAAAAGATGACTAAATGTAAGTAACTAAATTTATTTTTAGTGGCGGTACAAATCACTAATTCCATCGCTACTGCCAAAATAATTGAAAAAATAAAACTTAAATATTTAATTGCGTAAAGACAATTATTAATACTAAAAATATGCGCAATGATAATTAAAAAATAATTATAGAGTGGGGTATAATCGCTGATATTGGTAATTTGGCGAAAAGATTCTTGCCAGGATAAATTTTGATAATTAAGACACCATTGTGATAAAAAATTACTCCAATCAAGTGATTGGTAATTTATTAACCAAATTGTCAATAAATCAACACTAAGTAAAACTAAACAAGTAAGTAAAAAAGTCTTTCCACTGATTTGTTGGCGGCGCCACTGAAATAAACTTAATCCTGCAATCAATAATAATGGTAACAAAACTAGTAACTGATAGATTAATGAACCTGACATTGTGCTTTTGTTAAAAGCGCTAAAACCAGTAATTATCACAACCACTAAAACTAGAATAAAATTAAAAATCCATAAACCAACGTTGACATACTTTAACAACTTATCATTCATTGATTTAGCATAATCAATTCCTTGATTATTTTTTTCTAATGGTTGGACATCCATATATTATAAAATAACTGTTTAAGATTATTTTTAAAAGTTATTTTTCTTTTGTTAAATTTTAGTTACTAATAAAAAAATATTTTACGCAAGCAATACACAATTACTTTCATAAAATATTTTTTTTCTTATTATAGGGTGTAAGTATGTCAGTAACTTTTTGATAACAATTCGTTAATTTTGGCGTTTAAGTCTGTTAATTTAATACGGATTTGTTCCATTGTGTCACGGTCACGAATGGTTACGCTTTGGTCTTCTAATGTATCATAGTCAACAGTGATGCAAAGCGGGGTACCAATTTCGTCTTGGCGACGGTAACGTTTACCGATTGAACCAGCATCATCATAGGTTACAGTGAAGTTTTGTTGTAAATCACGGTATAACTTAGTAGCGGTTTCGGTTAAGCCTTTCTTTTGTAATGGTAAAACGCAAATTTGATATGGTGCTAATTTTGCGTTTAATTTTAAAACTACACGTGTATCACCGTCGGCCAAAGTTTCGGTATGGTAAGCATCACATAAAATTGCCAAGAATAAACGTTCAACACCTTGTGAACTTTCGACAACAGTTGGAATATATTTTTCGTTAGTGATTGGATCTAAGTATTCCATTGATTTCTTCGATAAATTTTGGTGATTGGTTAAATCATGAACTCCGCGGTGGTGGGTACCGTTTAATTCACCCCAACCAAAAGGAAATTTATATTCCATATCGCAGGCTGCTTTGGCGTAGAAAACTAATTTTTCGTGATCATGAAAACGTAAATTTTCTTCGCGAACACCAAGAACTTTAGTAATAAAGTGCCAAA
>CAMOZC010000010.1 GCA_946630785.1 uncultured Clostridia bacterium
AGGATTACGTACATAGTAGGTGTATATGATTTTTGCAGTTAAATCTGAACTCATTTTTCCCAAACGAACTTGCGCTAACTCATCATTACTGCAGCCAAATAAATGTTGCAATACAATATAACGTGGTAATTCATTCGTCGGATTCATCGCCGCGAACAAGAATTGATTTAATAAGAAGACTTCTGGTTCAATTAAAGCATCTGTCTTACGATCAATTACCGTCGGAATACCACGTTCAATTAAATATTTTTGCAAAGCCAACATTGGACTATTGGTTTCACTCAGAACAACAATATCCTGCAAACCATGTTTTAAAAGTGGTACTTGTCTAACAACTTTCTGCCCATTTTCTTCCACTTCTTCCTCGATGGTTTCTTTTTGTGTTGCCAAAATACGTTGATAAACCAACTCTTTTTGCGCTTCTGCATCTTTACCAATTTCAATGGTAACTGCTTGTTTCATAGCTTCACAATCTCGTTCGCCAATTTCGGTGAAAGCATGTTTCTCGGCGTATTCAGGAATTAACGGTTCCATTACCATATTAACAAAATGCAAAATCGGATTCACACTGCGGAAATTACGTCCCAGTAATAATACCGGAACCAGGTTGCCATCTTCATCTTTCAGTTTTTCAAATATCTCTGGTTCACACATACGGAAACCATAAATACTTTGCTTAACATCACCAACAATACAGAAAAATTTATCTTCTCCACGTAAAATATCAATAATTTTATATTGTACGGGATTGGTATCTTGTCCTTCATCAACAAAAATATATTTGTATTGAGCACGAATAGCCCCCAGCGCTTCGTCATTAGCCAAAACTTTTAAGGCGTATTTTTCCAAATCATTGAAATCTAATTTTTTAGATTCATTTTTCTTTGCATCATAGGCCGCTTCAAAGTATTTAATCAACCTCAACAAGCTTTCCACAACAACTCTTTCTTCTTGGATATCTTTTTGAACCTGCGTCGCCGAATACTTGAATTGTTCACTCATTTTGTCACATTGCTCTTTAAATTTATCATGTAATTTTTTGAATTCCGGTTGCTTGGTTAAAGCACCACGCTTAACTTCTGGCCAAACAAATTTTAGCTTCGTAAAATCTTCATAGGTTTTAGCAGCCATAATTTGTTTTGCCGCTGTAACCACACTATCCAAATATGGCGATGGTTCTCCGGTTTCAATAAAATATTGCAAATACTTTTCCGCCACTTTACGATAATAATTTAACAACGCCTGAATAGCTGGATTACGTTCTAAATCCGAATCATAAGCCGCCAGCGCCGTGTTTTGTAACCAGATATCACGATCCTCACGTGATTCCAGAAAATTATGAATTTCAAAAACAACTTCGCGCAAACTATCTAAAGTTCGTGTTGCCGCAAACAAATCAACCACGCGTGCCACATCTTGATAATGTTCCAAGACGACTTTGTCAAAAATACTGTATTTAATTTTTTCACTTTCAACCGCATCCATGACAGTAAAACTAGGACTAACTTCCGCCACTGTAAACCAAGCGCGAACGATACTAGCACAAAAACTGTGGAAAGTTCCAATTGATGCAGCCTGTATTTCCACGGGTGCAATTACACTGCCTAACTGTTCCTTTAATTTTCGACGCATATCACGCGCCGATGCTTCTGTAAAAGTCAAAACCAATAATTGGTCTAAAGTTATGGGATTGTTACTTTTTTTGCCGAGTTCAATAATTTTAGCAATCCGATGCATAATCGTAAAAGTCTTACCGCTACCCGCATTGGCCGAAACTTTAATTTTCTTTTCCTGTGAATCAATCACGGCTTGTTGTTCTTTGATTGGTTTAATCATGATTGACCTCCATGAAAGTTTTAAAAGTAATTGCTTTTCCGTTTAATTCTTGTTTACGATAATTGGTTCCCATCTGTGGACAAACATTTTTAACTGGACAATATTTACAAACATGATCATCAACAGCCTGTGGGCGTACGTCCCCTTGCAAAATCTTTTCAACCGCCTGCTCCACCAAACGATTGGCATAAAGGCAAACTGCGGCAATATTATCCTCTGTGATGGCGTATGTATCCTCATCCACCAACTCCGTTGGGAATAAGTCACGGTATTGTTGATCAATAAATCCACGTAATGGATAGGCTTTTTTATCCGCGCTATAACCACTCTTTAATGGCAAATATCCCGCACCCGCGATGTGTCCTTTAGTTTCAGATAAAATACTACTGTAAACTGGTAATTGTAATTTATAACCCAAATAAATGCTACGCGCAATGGCATCATCAACACTACCGGTTTTATAATCCAAAATCAAACAAGCACGTTCTTTGTTTCCTAAATCGGCAACATCCACACGGTCAACACGTCCGATTAAAGTTAACCCATGTTTCAATTGACGAGCAACATCAGCTTCAACCTTGGTTTCAAAATTAAATTTACCAGTTTTAAAGACTTCTGCCAAATGAACCAAAATAAAGCGAATTTCTTTTTCGATGTTTTTGGTTAACGGCAAATAATTAAAATCCAATTCTGCCATACCCGCCGCCACAGCGCTCTCTAAATCATGGTGACTGAAAAAAACTTGTAAGGATTTATGGATGGCGGAACCGACTGTATTGGCTTGTAAACGATGTAACGGACGCGGATATAAACGCAAGCCATTTTGCCAAAAATTCAAATGCGGACAACTGTAATATTTTTCCACCATTGTGGTGCTTACACGGTTATTCGGAAAATACAAATCACGTGCCATCGTCAACGACGTTTGCAACTCATCCAAACTTCTCCATTGAAATTGATTAAACGGTTGATAATCAACTTCCAGGAAATCTTCACTAGTCCCAGATAAAATGACACTGTTGGTTGCTACTGTTTTTAAAAGTTCTGCCTGACGATAATTACGTTCTCTTTGCAAACTTGGTGTCGGTGTAATAGCTGTTCCCACCAAGTCCGCTTCCTGTAAAATATCATCATCGGATTGTCCTTGCGGAAAATTATCCGCCGTACAATTTGCGATAAACAAATATTTCACACGGGTCGGTACCCAATCGTTAACAGGGGCAATTAATACACGGTCCAGGTATTGTGGAATGTTGGAAACCTTAGTGGCACTACAAAGTGTCCAAAACAAAGTGATAAATTCGCGTAACGTCAACGTTTGCTCGCCATATTCAGTAGCAATTTGATCCAAAATTTTCTGAATCTTTTCATTGGCTGTTAAATCTTTTAATTGTTGGCAAAGTTTTAACACACTACCATTTTTTACCGCCTTCAATGATTTAATTTCTGGAACTTGGCTGGCACGCAAATCTGCGGCCACAATTTTCTCATCCAGTTTGAAAACATCTTCATCGGCAATTTGACTGCATTTGTTAAACAGAACTGATACAGTATTTTCCGCATCATCATTAATTAATAATTCCAACAAGTCACGCAAATATTTTGCTTCTGCTGTAGTACTTAATTTGGTTCCCACATCCAAATTGACTGGTAACTGATATTTCTTTGCCACAGCTTCCCAAACCGGAGCCAAAGTATCAAACTCGGTCAATAAAACCACAATTTCTTCGGGCAGTACACCTTGTTCTAAAAGTTGGATAATTTTTTTAACAACGATGGTCGCTTCACCACGTTCGGTTTCGTTACGAATGGTTTCTGTCTCCGGCATAAATGGTGTTGCTTGAATTTGTACTGGTTTAAATTGCAACAATTGCGCTCCGATTTCATCGGCACTGGCCGCGATGGTAACTTGTTGCGCGGCATGACATAAACCCATTAAAACCTGCAAACGAGCTGGCGATAAACTAGAAAAACCACAAACATATACCTGAGCATTCTGAACCAATTTGCTTTCTTGGACATGCGCACTTAAATATTCCAGCATACCTGACGAATCCGTACGTGGCGCAATCAATTTACAATATGCCTGGTAAATTAAGTTAATATCGTGATATTTTTTCTTTGCCACTGCCGACATTGCCTTATTTTCCAAACCGGCAAAATCAACGCAAGAACTACGCATTTGGTTAATTGTGTTAAACATTTTTTCGGCGAAGTCATAGTGGCCCACACTGTTTTTAAACCAAGTTAATTGACCCTGAACTTGACGAATTGCCGTCCACAAGTTCAAAACCGCACTAGTCTTATCCAAGACAGTCACAGGCTCTTTGTCATAATTCAATTCATCAGCTACCAAGCCATATAATAACGAAAAAGTAATCACACGCACATTTACTAAATGCGGTTGTTGTTTTAATAAAAAACGTTCAGCTTGTAAAGTGTAACGGTCAGGAACCAAAACCAAAACTGGCTGCAACAGTGGTTGTGCTGCCGCCGTTCGTAAAACATGCTCATTGGTCAAAACGAAATTTTTGCCACGATAAACAGTTACTTTCACATTTGCAATATAACATTTTCCCCCTTAATCCGCAACCGCTCTTGAAGAGCTATTAACATTCACCAATAAACCATTTGCGCGTAAAATCAATTCCACTTAAACTAAGAGTAAGATGAAAAAACAAACACAAGTAGAATTACTCGCCCCAGCTGGCGATATGACTCGTGCCAAGATGGCATTAGATTATGGAGCTGATGCCATTTACTTAGGTGGCAAAGATTTCAGTTTACGTGCCCATGCTATTAATTTTACCGATGATGAGATGCGTCAAATTGTGAACCTTGCGCACAGTCGTGGCAAAAAAGTTTACGTTACTGTTAACATTATTCCCCGCAACAACGATTTTGCACAAATCATTGATTACGCTAAACGTTTACAAAACTTGCAAGTGGATGCTGTAATTGTTTCCGACTTAGGTGTTATCAAAGTTTTCCGTGATAACACCACGATTCCCGTACACGTTTCCACACAAGCCAACGTTACCAATCAATATACCGCTTTGGAATATGTTCGTCTGGGTGCCGAACGTATTGTCTTGGCGCGTGAACTCAGTATTGATGAAATCAAAACCATTTGCAATGCAGTTAAAGGTAAAGCCGAAATTGAAGTTTTTGTTCACGGTGCCATGTGTGTTTCCTACAGTGGACGTTGCTTACTTTCCAACTATATGACCAACCGCGCCAGCAACCGTGGCGAATGTGCCCATGCTTGTCGTTACAATTATGCGCTACAAGAGGCCAAACGTCCCAATGAATATTGGCCAATTGAAGAAGACGAACACGGAACTTACATTTTAAATAGCCGTGATTTATGTTTAATTAACCATTTAGACGAATTAATCGCTGCCGGTGTTTCCAGCTTTAAAATCGAAGGCCGTGTCAAAAGCGCCTATTATGTGGCCGGCGTAGTTCATGCTTATCGTCAAGCACTTGATGGCGTTAAACGTGATTACTTACATGAACTTGATAAGATTTCACACCGCCCTTACACATTGGGTTTCACTTTCGGTAAAGAACCAACCCAATATTATCCAGCATCACGTGAAGAACAATCCTACGAATTTATTGGTTTAGTAACTTCTCCTAATACCATGGTATTAAAAAACAAAGTTAACCCTGGCGACGTGTTAGAAATTTTATCACCTAATGCCGATAGCGATGGACAAACTTTTACTTGGCAAGGCGCAATTCAAAACCAACCCGAAACTACCGTAGCAATTGTTGGTTGCCCTTATTCACTCAATTCTAACGATATATTAAGGCGTCCAAAGCAGCCGTTACCGTCATCTGCCCAGATTTAATTTGGTATTCTAATTCTAAAATCCTTTCATAACACGATTTCACATCAGCAGCTTTAGCACCGTAATCACGGCGACTATATTTTATGGCGAACGGTGAACAACCTAAAATTTTACCCAAAACATTGATATCAGCTGAACTGGCAGTTGCATAATAAGCACGACGAATTTGCGAAACTACCCCACCAAAAATCATGTATTCACTGGTATTACCACTGTACAACCATGCTAAAATTTTAGATGCTGCCGAAACCTGACGGGCCAAAATTGCCGCCCCTAATTCATAAATCTGATAATCCAAAGTTTTGGTGACATATGGTTGTAGATGCTTAATTTCCCAAACTGGCAAATCCGCATAGTAAGCCATAAATTTGGTTAGTTCATTATCGATTAAAGTATAATATCCACCCGTGGCTTCAACTAAATATTCGGCGGCATCACGAGTAATTTGATGTGGTGCAATCTGTTTTGCAATTAATGGTACTAAAATTTCAGCTGGCATCGGATTACAGTTTACTGTAGTTGCACCTTTTAGGTTGGCATTCGGTTTTTCCTGATAACTAATCAATATCAACGTATTGCCAGCAACTGGATTTTTTATATACTGGTTAATAGCACTGAAAGATGGTTTATCCCCTAATATTGCCACAACCAAACGTGCATTAGTAAAAAACGAAGTCGTCGACAATGCTGTTACAATCGCCTCGCCCGAAGTTTCTTCGGTGAATTTTGTCACTTCAACATTCGGCATCGCATTTTGAATTAAAGACACGGCTTTGTTAATTAAAAAATAATCCGTACCATAAACTAAATAGACCGGTTCGGTTTTTGTCTTTAAACTGGTTTTCAGTTGTGCAAAATCCATTACCATATTAAACCACAAGTAACACCAAATAACAAGTAAACAACACCGCAACTAACGGATATTTAATGCGTGGCTTCAAAAAGATAAATCGCGACAAAATCAACGACCCTAACAAATAAATCAAAACCGCGAATAAGTTGTGGTGAACAGTAATTGTCGCCCACGATAAATTACCAATCGCGGTTGTCACCCAACGCACAAAATTTAACAAAGGTTCCGCTATCCATAATACTGCTCCGCAAACAAAGGTACCAATGGCAAACATACCACAATAAAATGATAACACTAACATTGGTACTAAAATCACATTTGCCACTATTCCGAATACTGGCACAGCGCCAAAGAAATAAATCACAAACGGCAAACTACCTAAAGTTACCGCCACATAGACTGCCACCGCTTTGGCAGCAATCACACGATATACCGCCTGATACCAAAAATAAATTCCAACAACACACGAAAATGACAACAAAAACGAAGCTGAAAACAAAGCATACGGATAAATAATTAAAATTACAATCGCCGCTAAAGATAAAACCGACAAAGAATCAGCCACAATCAAATGACGTTTGGCAATGGTATAAACCAAACACATAATCACGGCACGCATAATCGCATACTGCCAACCACACAAATAAGCATAAAATAATAAAACAGGTGCAATCATCCAAAAATGCGCCCGTCTTGGAACCCGGCATAGATGTAATAAACGTTCAAACACACCAAACAACAATCCTACATGCATGCCGGAAACTGCTAACATATGCGCCAAACCTGAGGCTGAAAAATCGCTACGCAAACCGACTGTCAAAACACTTTTATCACCAAACATCATGGTATAAACGATGTCGGCATTTTCTTTGGATAAAAACATGGGTAAATACCAGCGCACATACCGCAAGATTATTCCACGCAAACCATCATTAGGATGATACGTACGCCAATAAGGATTGGCTACACAACAGGTGGTTATCATAAAACTAAATACCGCTGCGGTGTACAACACCATCGCCACAATTTTAAATTGTGATGGTACTTTGGCAAACCATAATACTAAGAAGATACCCACCGCAACAATAGCCGTACACCACAAAGATATTTTGGTCGCACAAATGGCTACAACAACTACCAACGCCAAACACACCATTGGACGGAAATTACAAATTTTCATAATTAACGTGACAATTCCGTTTCTTCGTTGACAGATTGAACCGCCGTTGTTGTCGGTATTTTTACAGAAGTTTCCTTAATTGATTTATCAGTGTGACCAACCCTGAACGCTTGTTTAATTTGCTTTAACCCACTGGATTTTGTTTTTTCAGCATCATGTACTTGTTCTTGTTTAATGGCTTGCTTATTAACCGAAACTAAAGTTTTTTGTTTATCGGCAATAATCGTGGGTGGTTCTGGTAACTCTTGTGCCACCTCTTCTTCACTATTGAGGTAAGGTGTCATTTGCGGAGCACGCACTGCATAATATTTCTCAAATTCGGCCCTCTTAGCTGGATTAATTTCGCCAATTCCCTCACGTGGAGCGGTACCAATTCTTTCGGCAGCATTTTTCGATTTAGGTAACTTTAATGGTTGTGTTAACCATTTTTCATTTTTAGCATTAATTTTTTGGTCATAATCAACAATTAATTTAGCCAACGTTTCGTCGTCTTTCGCATATTTGGCAATAATAGCAACTTGTGCTTGATAATAATCTTCTTTACCCAAACGCACAAAACGTTTATCTTCCTGCAATTCACTTTGCCATTTTTTCAGAATTTCATCGTTTTTTAATTGCCGCTGAATTCTTTGTAAAGTAGCTTGAGCAATGCGTTCACATTCTTGCATCTGACGGGCTTTTTGTTTTGCTTTAGCATCTTTGACCCGCACCAAGTATTCCAACTCTTCCCCGGTTTCATCATCACCAATGGTAAAATCACCCAAATTAATCAAAACTGTATCCTGAACCAAACCTCCAACCGAACTAACACTTTCGCGCAAATACAATTTGCCATTTTTCTCAATGTAGCGGAAAGCTTTTTGGTCTAATTTCGGGATACTAACATACTCACGAACACCAACGTTCGTTAATTTATATTCATTTTTAATTTCTACTTTTTTTAAATTACGCAAAATTCGTTTTGCTTCTTCGTCTTCATAAGCATATAAATGTGGTAAAAATTTTGCCGTAATTACCATCACAACACCTCGGTACGATTGCGCAACGCCATGCCAATCGTCATTTCATCAGCATACTCCAAAGCAACACCCATCGCGATACCAGTTGCTAAACGCGAAACTTTAATGCCACTGGGTTTAATTAAAGCCGCTAAATAATTAGCGGTAGCTTCGCCTTCGACATCAGCGGATAAAGCAATAATCACTTCTTTAATTGCCCCACCTTGTAAACGTGTCATTAAAGATTTAAGATTTAACTGGTCAGGACCTTTTTTATTTAATGGTGACAAAACGCCATGCAAAACATGGTAAGTACCATTGTAAGCATGACAACGTTCAATCACAGCAATATCTTTCGGATGCGCAACAACACAAACTGTATCACTGTGGCGCTTTTCACAAATTTCACATTTTTCGCCAGTAGCAAAATTACCACAAACTTGACAAAACTTAACCTGGTCTTTAACCGCCATAATTGCCGAACTAAAATGTCCCGCATCTTCACGTGACATTTCAATCACACGATAAGCATAACGTTCGGCAGTTTTATATCCCACTCCCGGCAGTTTCGTAAAGCAATTAATCAATGCATCAACGCATGATAAGTTCGCCATATACTTTAATATATCATTATCCACCAAATCCGCAAATTACATTTTTATCAACTGCGCAACCGTCACAGTACAATCATCGCTCGGATAACCATCGGACAAAGTTGTTACCTCGGCGATTAGTTGATCGGCCAACTGTTGCGGCGTTCGCACATCCAAATTATTAATGAATCCCGCCAGAGCCACACGTTCCCCACCAAAGACGTCCAAGACACCATCACTCACTAATACCACCATATCACCCGCGGTTAAAACCGCTTTAGTAATTTTAGGTTCAATTTCGTCCAAAATTCCCAAAGGTAAAGAACCTGCTTCGACTACCTCGACCTCACGTGTGCGTTTAATAAAACCATCGACTGCACCAACTTTAACAAAATCGACATCTCCTGTTGCCAAATCGAAGACACACATATCTAACGCCGAGAACACATCTTGCCCCGTAAAGGTTAACAACTGATTAACTGAATACATAATAATTTCATCAGGAAACCCAGCCTTATAAAAATTTTCCACCAAAGATAATGCCAAGGTACTTGCTCGTGATGCACGTTCGCCCGCCCCCATTCCGTCGCATAATGCCATTAAAGTTTTTTCGTTTGTCACTCTCAAGAAAGAAAAATTATCTCCACTAGTTTGGTTCATACCCTTGGTGACACCAGCCATACCAAATAAAACACAATACTTTGGCGCAGAACGTACGGACACGATGGCATAACCTTTAGTATCGGCATCAACAATTTCATCAGTAATCATTTTGTGTCCGCAAACCTGACTGACGACTTTTTCAATCCGTTGATTTTTGGCATCCGTACGTGGCACTAAAACCGAAACTACATATTCGTTCTGAGTTGTTTTCGTAATTAAACAATCTTCCGCGTAAATATTGCGAAACAGTAATTCTTCTTTAACCATTTCCCCACGTTCATTATCAAACACGACACTGCGGCAAACATCATTAGCAAATTTACTGCACAGTTGAGAAATTCCCGATAATAAATTTGCCATTAAAATTTTACCACTATCTAATCCTGCAATAATTTGTTCTTTATTTTGGTTCACCACTAACACTTTGTTCATTGATGTTAAGAGCGTATTAATGCGTGTGCATTTAACTGATAATGTATTCGGTACATCAAGTAACGTTACTGTTCCATGCTTCAATCCGGATTTTGCTAAATTAGTAATTCCGCTTTCGACTTCTTGACTGGCAGTTGTTGTTTTACGACAAGTACCACGATGCGGACAGTTCGCACAAATATTACCCGTAATCTCACGACACAATAACGCTGCCGTTTCTTGCGGAGGCAAAGAAGCCCGTGTTAAATTCCGATAAGTATTTTGCATTTCATTAAACACTGCCGCCAGCGAGCGCATTCGCATTGATATACCAGCCGTATTGCGATTAATGGTATTCTTAGAAACTAAGAACCCACCCAAACCATCCGAACCAAAAGTAAAGCAACGTGCCATGGAACGTGGCACACACAGGAAGATTGCCACTGCAGATATAACCGGCAATAAACTCCACCAATCATAACCGTGATAACCATTAAAATATAAGCCAATCACTAAATCCCCTAAGAACAAAGCAACAATCGCATAAATCCGTTGTTTACTTTTAAAAACCACACAAACAATGCTTAAAAGCACCATAATCGCAACACAGGTTAAATCCATTACCGCGAACGCTTTTCCTAACCCCAGAGCCGCAGCCAACAGCACAGTTGACTTCGGATTAACATAAAAGACTCCCCACAAAATTAACAACAAACTACAAAATTTGTGTACATCAAAATATGAATTATCAAAACCACACAAACCCAGTGCACAAATCACAACCACCGACATCAGACTTACGATTTGATCAATTGTCCACGGAAACACGAACTTTTTTTGCGCAACAGCCTTAACGCAAACAAAAGCTGCCAACAAAAAAATTGCACCCACTAAAACCGAAATTAAACTTTGTGGCAAAGCCCGATGCTGCATAACGGCAACATAAACATTGAAAATTTGTGCCAACAGAAAACCGGTTAATAGCACTGGGAAATACCAGCGCTTTTTTCCTTTAATTAAACGTACTACCAATGCCGTTAACAGAAAAATTCCACAGGCAAACAAAGTGCTAATCATATTCAGTTGTTGCGGACAACGCCACAATTCTGTTAAGATTAAAGTTATCACTGGTACGATGCGGTTAATTGAGGTTACCGCCAAAACAAAAACAAAGGCAACCGCAAATGGACGAATACAATCAGCAATCGCCGCATAATCCAAAACAACAATTAATAAAATTACCAAAATTGACAATAAAATTTTTTTCATTACGAAATTATGACAACTTACACCTAATGTGTGCTGTCAATTCGTGTCAATTTTCGGCAAACGATGTCAAAATCAAAACATAATTATGATTGTGGCGTTGACAAATTTTGTATATACTGTGTGTATGGGTTTATTTGCTAGTGATAACACACGCTCTGTGCGCAAACTACAACGCATCGCCGATTTGGTCGTTGCGCTGGAAGAAGATTATGCTGCACTTGATGATCATGCTTTGGTTGCCAAAACAGCCGAGTTCAAACAGCGCCTAAGTCAAGGCGAAACTTTGGATGACATTTTACCGGAAGCCTTCGCCACCGTACGTGAAGCAGCTTACCGCGTATTAGGACAAAAAGCGTATTATGTACAAATTTTAGGTGGTATCGCCTTACACCAAGGACGTATCGCCGAAATGAAAACTGGTGAAGGTAAAACATTGGTTTCTACTATGCCGGCCTATTTAAATGCCTTAGCCGGCAAAGGTGTTCATATCGTCGAAGTTAACGAGTATTTGGCTAAACGTAATAGTGAATGGATGGGTAAAGTCCACCGCTTCCTTGGTTTAACCGTGGGCTTAAGTTTGTCACACGACACACCTGATGTCAAAAAACACGCTTACAGCCAAGATATCACCTATGTCACCAGCAGCGAAGTTGGTTTTGATTATTTGCGTGATAATGTAGCACACCACAAAGAAGACCGCGTACAACGTGGCATGAATTTTGCCATCATCGATGAGGTAGATAGTATTTTAATTGATGAAAGCCGTACCCCGTTAATAATGTCAGCACCAACCAAAGATAACAGTGATTTGTATAAAGTTGCTGACAAGTTCGCACGCTCGTTAACACCAGATGATTACGAAATCGATTTAAAAGAAAGAGCTGTTCGCTTCACTGAATCTGGTTTCACCAAAGCTGAACGCGCCTTTAATATTGAAAACATCAGTGATGCCAACAACATGGAATTAAACCATTTTATTAACAACGCCATGAAAGCGCATCACTTGTTCACACGCGACGTTGATTATATCATTAACGCAAAAAAAGAAATTATCATCATTGACCAAAACACTGGTCGTGCGATGGTTGGTCGTCGTTACAGTGATGGTCTACATCAAGCGATTGAAGCCAAAGAAGGTGTGCCAATTAAAAACGAAGACAAAACAGTTGCAACTATTACCATTCAAAACTTGTTCAAGTTGTACCGTAAATTGTCCGGTATGACTGGTACCGCCAAAACAGAAGAAGACGAATTTAAAAAGATTTACGGTGTCGACGTTGTTGCAATCCCCACCAACAAACCAGTGATCCGTGAAGATGCTCCTGACGTAATTTTCCAAAACATGGAAAACAAATTGGCTGCAATTTACGAAGACGTAATTTATCGTTACGAACGCAAACAACCGGTTTTAATTGGTACCACCACGATTGAGAACAGTGAAGTCATTTCAAACTACTTAAAAACAAAAAAAGTTCCACACGTTGTTTTGAATGCCAAGAACAACGAAAAAGAAGCGGATATCGTCGCGGGTGCTGGTCGTTTAGGTAGTGTTACCATCGCTACTAACATGGCTGGTCGTGGTACCGATATTCACCTGGGTGGTAACCCCGAACACATGGCTATGACACAATTGAAAAAAGATGGTTTAACTGACCAGGAAATATATGATGCCACCGCTTATTTTGAAACTAACGATGCCAAAATTTTGGAGCACCGTAAATTATTCAAAGACTATTTGGCACAATTCAAAAAAGAAACTGATGCCGAACGCGAAAAAGTTGTTGCTTTGGGTGGTTTGCACATCATTGGTACCGAACGTCACGACAGCCGCCGTATTGATAACCAGTTACGTGGACGTGCTGGTCGTCAAGGTGACCCAGGTAGTTCTATCTTCTACATTTCTTGCGACGATGAAATTATTAAACGTTTTGGTAAAGATGTTATCAGTGGCACCATGCGTTTCTTAAATTTGGATGATGTCCAAAGCAGAATGATTACGAAACTATTTGAACGTGTACAAAAACGTGTTGAAGGTTACTACTTTGACAGTCGTCGCGTAACGTTTGAATACGATAATGTTTTAAACGACCAACGTATGGTTATCTACCGCGAACGTGATAAAATTTTGGACGGCGAAAACGTACACGAACAAATTGTTAAATGCTTCCCTGACTTAGTTTATAACGTAGTCAGCCAGGCAATTGACCCGATGCGCCACTACACCGAATGGGATTTAACCAAAGCCAATCAAATTTTGTCCGATAAATTATTTGGTACGCGTACTGAATACTTGGATGCGGAAAATACTGATAAAGCCAACTTTAACGATGTTTACGAAATGGTTTTGGATGCTGTCAATGAACAATACGAAGCCAAGATTGAAAAATTAAAAGCCGATGGCTTCAATTTTGATGCCTTTGAACGTGATGTCTTACTTTCAATTGTAGATAAAAAATGGATTGACCATATTGACGCTATGGTTAACTTGCGTAACGGTATCAGTTTACGTGGTTACGGCGGAAAAGACCCCTTGGCTGAATATCGTCGTGAAGCGATTGGCATGTTCAACCAAATGATTGAAGCCATCAATACCGAAGCCGCAATGTTCTTATTTAAAGTTCGTATTGAACGTCATGATGCGCCCAAGCCCACTCCTGCAACCGTTATGCCTAAGAATGTAAACTTAAAGAAAGTTGGCCGCAACGACCCCTGCCCCTGCGGTAGTGGTAAAAAATATAAAAACTGCTGTGGCAGAATTGAATAAAAGGAGAAAATATATGGAACGCGAAGTTAAACCATTTACCATGTGGCGACATTTTAAAGGAGCAAGGTCATTTGTGATTACCGTTGCTACACACAGCGAAACTGGCGAAAAATTGGTTGTTTACCGTTGCATGGATAACAACGGCAAAACCAATCACAAGGATGGCATCTACGCCCGCCCACTGGAAATGTTTCTGTCCGAAGTCGACCACGAAAAATATCCCGACGCCACCCAAAAATACCGCTTTGAAGAAATCAAAGACTAATAAAAAAAAACAGCGACTATTGGTCGCTGTTTTTGATTACATTTCTTTATCGTCCTGGCGAAGTATCTTGTGTTTGATTTTTCCCAAAAAACTTAATTTCTTTGCTTCCACGCGCATCGCTTCCATCAATGGTTCCACCGTAACTGATAAGTAAAACATCGCATTGCCTTCGTTCGTAATACAATTTCCTTTACCCAAATGAAAACCAGTAGGTAACACCAATTTCTTCAATGGGACACTACTTTGAATCGTCATTCCCTGCAAAGCCGATTTAATTTCGGCGTTTGGATTTAAAGTTTGCAATGCACTTACTAAATCAGCATATGTCATTTCACTACTTGCCATCAAGACCTCCTAAAAACTAATTTTTTATTTCATTTAATTATAGCACATGCACAAACATTTACAATACTTTTAAGCATGATATCGGCGGAAATATTCACCTTTCAGTGCCATCAATTCGTCATGGGTACCAGATTCAACAATGCGACCACCTTTACAAACATAAATACAATCAACGTTTTGAATTGTCATACCTTTGGTCGTTACAAAAATACGGGTACGGTCTTTAAATTTATTGATGATAATATCATTACACTTCTTTTCCGAAACCGTATCAAAACAGTTTAAAGCGCGGTCCAAAATCAATAAATCCGGAGCGTGCAAAACCGTACGTGCCAAGTTAACCGCCTGTTGCTCCGTATTGGTCAACATCACAGTGTTTTCGGTAATGTGCGTATTATAGCCATTTGGTAGCAAACGAATAAATTGGTCAAAACCAAACATCTTGGCGGCTTGAATAACATTTTCTGGCAAGGTTTTACCCACCCCGTACATAATGTTTTCGGCAATCGTACCATCAATCAAGAACGGACGATCCGAACACATACCAACCCGTTGATAGAATTTTTTACTGCGAATGCGTGCTAGGTCAATACCATTAACTTTAATTTGTCCACTCTTGGGTAATTCCAACTTAGTCATTAAATCAACAATAGCCGAAGCGGAATAACTTTCTTCTTCCAAGAACGCGACCGATTTACCAAAAGGAATCTCAAATGAAATGTCTTTAACTTTATCGGTTGATACATGGTCAAACACAATACTGCCGTCGATTTTTTTAATGTTAACATCTTCGTCCGCCGTAACATCATCCGGACAATCAATAATACCAAAGAAAACTTTGGCGTAACTTTCAGTTGGTTGGATAATATTTGATGCCGTTGTAATAATTTTGGTATTAGACAAGAAACGTGAACTATACAACAAGAAAGCTGGCAAAATGGCAAAATCCGCCATTGACAAGGCCCCATTAATTGCCATAATACCAAACACTACGGTAATGGCCAGATACATAAAGTTTGAAAGGAAATTAATGTATGTTTCGTTTAAACCAATAACCGTATCAACGGCAATGACCCTTTTTCCGGTATTAATTGATTGGAATTCGTCTTCTCCTTCAATTCCATTTTCTTCAAAGAAGCCATGTAAATTAGCGTGTTGTTCGACAAAATTATAAATTCGCGAACTGCTTTCTTCTTTTAAAGTGTAATATTTTTGTGTCTTTTTCACTACGATACGCGCAATGATTAAAGTCACTGGCAACAACATAATCACCAATAAACTTAATGTTACGTTTAAAGACACCATCATAATGATGTTCAAAATAAAGAAAAAGATAGTACGCGAAATTGAGTACATCATCGCCAAACATTCTTGCAGTAATTTACGACCAACCGCAATTTGGTGCGTGGTTTCACTGATTTCAAACTTTTCAATAAATGACAATGGCACGACGTCCAATTTACGACGTGCATCGTCCAAAATTCCTAAAGTAACTTTATATTCATAATTGATAATTAAGCATTTACAAACCAAGGCAAAAGTTTCCGAAAGTACACACAAAATTAAATACAAAATTAGCGGTTTCAAAACCACTGCCAAATTATGATGCAAACCCCAGTCTTCAAAAGTGTTTAACGCATCAGCAGTCAAATTCGGCATATATGAATACATCGCAATACCAACAATACCTAAAAAGATGACAACCGCAATTCGCCAACGTAACGGCTTAAAGTAATACATAACGCGGGCAAAAACAGATTTTTTATGCTTATTTTTCATTCTGCTTCACCCTCCTTTTGATTTTGCAAAAAGAACGCCGCATATTCTTGATTTGACGCTAATAATGTCGTGTGCGTACCTTTAACGTAACTATGTCATTTTTAGCAAAGAATACTTCATCTGCATTCTCACAAATCAAAGGATTGATAGTTGTAAAAATGCAGGCACGATTTTCCGCACGTAATTTTTTTAAAATGCTTCTAACTACATCGTTCGTCAAATCAATAAAGCTGCCATCAAAAATATAAAACTCAGCGGGTTTCAAAAGACAACGCGCAACATTGATTAATGCCTTTACTGATTGTGGTAATTGTGAACGCACCGACAAAGGTGTATCTAAGAAAGACGGTAACACCGCTAAGTTGGAAGCCCCAATTTCGTTAAAAGTTGCCAAGATTTGTTCGTCGGTTACATCCGGGTTAAACAAATGAATATTTTCACGAACCGTGCCAGTAATAAATTCCGGATAAGCAGGACAATAGGAAATAATTTTTGAACGATAATATTGTTTATTAATCTCTTTTAAATTAATGCCATTAACTAAAACCACACCACTAGTTGGTTCAAAATAACGCAATAAAATTTTTACCAATGGTGAACGGCCCGAACCGACTTCTCCACAGAACGCCAGCAATTTTCCTTTTTGTAAATCAATGGATAAATTTTCAATTGTTTTGCGACCGTTCCAATAACGATGATTAACCTGATACATCACCAAAGAACTACCAAATTCAGTATCTAACTTCGCAATACCATTATCAACATCTTCTTCAGTTAAATGCATGAAATCGTCAATACGTTCATAAGCAATACTGCCACGTGTCATAGGATTAATAATTAATTTAAAAATATTTAAAGTTGCTGCCGTACACAAAGTAATATATTGCAAGACGGTGTTGATAATCACCAACTGACTCGCCACATTCTGCGCATTAACAGATAACGCTCCATATAAAATTATTCCAAAAGTTACGACACCAAAAATAATATTATTTGTACATTCAAACACATGCTTTGATTGGTCAATGTCATATACTTCACGTGCCAAAGCTTTGTTTTGACGTGAAGCATCCGCCGAGCGTTCAGCTTGTTTACCCAAGAAACGAATGTCACGTGCACCCGCGATACTTTCACGTGTCGCCACAAAAGACTTATCATAAGCATCGACAGCTTCAGGCATACGCTTCATAATCGCCATACGATGAAGAAACAAAATTACCAACTCAATCAAAACTGCCCCAATGATAAACAGAACATACATTGGTGAAATCGTCATAATTAAAATACAACTACCCAAAATTGTAACAAAGAAATATACATAGGCTTGTAAAAATTGTTCATGACGATATTTAACCCAATAAGTATCTTCAATCATACATGACAAAAACTTACTGGTACCCCATTCATATAAAACATTAGTTGGTATCCGGTTCATTTTTTCATAAAGCATGGCACGCGCATTAGAACGACAATGGATACCATAAACACTGACACGATTGCGTGCGTACAACGAAACAAAGAAAATCACAATCAGCAAACCTAAAACAATTCCCGCATTCATTAAAAACCTGCCAGTTTCCGGCATTATTCCCGCGGCATTGTTAATTTCTTCTGTTACTAAATTCTTTAATAACATCGGATAAAAAATGTTTAAAATTTCCATTAGCGCAAAAAAGAAAACAGCCACGAACAAATCCTTGGCCGCTCCACGTTGGAAACGATAAACTCGCATTTTACGCATGTAATTTAAATATACATAAAAATCCGCTATTTCGCAATTAGTTTGTGCTTTGTCGTGCTAATTATCGCACTGTGGCTAGATACCACCCAGATTTCCACACCCGTAATTGCCAACGAACAATTTCACGTTGTCCTTGATGCTGGACACGGTGGTTTTGATAATGGCGCCTGCGTAAACGGAGTCAGCGAAGCCGGCTTAAATCTGCAAATTGTAAGAATTCTAGCCCAAGAATTTCGAGCCCATGGGTGTGCCGTTTCACTGACACGAACAGACAGTGAAAGTTTAAACTCCCCCTATGCCAAGAACAAAAAGGTTGACGACATGGCCAAACGTCGTGAAAAAATCCGCACTCTAAATCCCGATTTAGTCATTTCAATTCATTTAAACACTTACCCATTAACTTCAGTGAATGGGCTGCAGTGTTTTTACGCCAATGAAACACCAGGTAGCCAAACCTACGCTACTGCCATTCAAAACCAGTTTAACCAAAGCGGTTTACCAATTTATAAAACGGCCAAACCAACCGATTTTAATTTGGTTGAACATTCTCCCTGTCCAGCGGTTTTAATTGAATGTGGCTTTTTAACCAATCCACGCGAGCGCGAATTACTGCAAACCGCCAGTTACCAACAAATTCTGGCATACAACATTGTCACAGCCGTTTTACAACTCTCACACGATCAAGACACCGACAGCCGCCCTGCACATTCTTAATTACAGTAACGTATGCTGAATTAAAAGGAGGTACGAAAGATGTGTCATCAATGTCCCACTGTTGGCAATTTAGTCAATTGGTGTTTCCGTTGTGTTCGTTGTCATTGCAGTAACAACTCTAGCAATTGTAACAATCAAAGTTGTCGTGTTGGTTGTCCTTGTCAAAAACAATCAAACCACTAATCCAAATCACAAACAAGTTGCACAAACGGTGCCAGCAGTATTGCCTAAATTTTTAAACGCATAATTTTACTCATCCGTTAAATACTAAGGTTATGCAATCATTCACTACGCAATCACACCAACGCAATTACCAAGGAAACGTCATTTTTCCACAAAACTCAGACCAGAACGGCAAAACTAAACACCATCGCGGTAAATTGATTTCAACATCAATTCTCGCTCTGGCAATCGCCATTACTAGTAGTTTATTGGGAATTATGGCGTTACATAATCACCAACTAAAACAAGAATTACAAATTCTCCGCGCAGAAAACAACTTAGTTATCCACGAAGAATCCACGGTCACCGTAACCGCCGCGACACCGAACCAAACCACTATTGCTCGCGAAGAACACCCGACCGAACGTCAGAACAAAACACTACGTCGGATTCCCGTTTCGGAACAACAACACGAAACTCAGCCCATGCCATCAATCAGTAATTAACACTAAATTAAACCAAAACACGATCGTGCATTTTGTCTGCTGTAATTTCAATGACACGTGTTGCTACCGTATTAATAATTTCCTCATCACTGGTGTAAAATAACATTACGGCTTTACTGCGCATCATACCTTGGTTCAAAGCGGTAATACTTTCCAAATCCAAATGATTCGTCGGCTCGTTAAAGATTAACAAGTTACCTTGCTCCAGCATCGTCTTAGCCAACATACAGCGCACACGTTCACCACCCGACAAAACATTGGCTTTCTTCAAAGCCTCTTCGCCCGAGAACAACATGCGACCCAACCAACTGCGGATAAAAGTTTCATTAGTATCCGTTGAATATTGTTTCAACCAATCCAGCAAGTTTAAATCCACCTTTTCAAAATAACTACGATAATCAGCCGGTAAATAGGAAGTCGTAATCGTTTTACCAATTGTTACGGTACCACTATCCGGTTTTTCCAGACCCATAATACAGTTAAACAATTTATCCATACGCACACTCTTATCAGTCAAGAAAGCAATTTTTTCGCCTTTATTGACGCGGAAAGAAACGTTGCGGAAAAATCCATCCACCGTTAAATTTTCCACCGCCAAAATCTCATTACCAGGTTCACGCGCGCATTCAAAGTTGATATAAGGATATTTACGCGAAGATGGTTTAATATCTTCAATCGTCAATTTTTCCAATTCCTTTTTACGACTGGTTGCCTGACGCGATTTACTTGCATTTGCCGAGAAACGGGCAATAAAGTCTTTTAATTCCTGCGCACGGGCTTCAGCTTTTTTATTAGCTTCTTTTTGTTGTTTTAACAGCAACTGACTGGTTTCATACCAGAAATCATAGTTACCCACAAACATATTGATTTGGTTAAAGTCCACATCGCAAATATGCGTACAAACTTGGTTCAAAAAGTGACGGTTATGCGACACGATAATGGTAACATTTTTAAAGTCCAACAAGAACTCTTCCAACCAATGTGTACCAGCCAAATCCAAGTTATTGGTCGGCTCATCCAAAATCAAGATATCCGGATTACCGAACAAAGCGCGCGCCAACAAAACCTTAACTTTAATCTTGGCATCCAAATCTTTCATGTTTTGGTCGTGCAAATCTTCACTGACGCCCAAACCCGATAACATGATACGTGCATTGCTATCCGCATCCCAACCATCCAGTTCGGCAAACTCAGCTTCCAAAGCCCCTAATTCGTTTCCCTGTTCTTCGGTCATTTCGGGTAAAGCATAATATTTTTCTTTTAGCGCAATAATTTCCGCCAAACGTTGGTGTCCACCGATAACCGTGTTCACTACGGTTAAATCATCAAAAGCGTTTTGGTTTTGCGCCAAAGTTGAGATGCGCTGATTTTTACCAATAATTACTTCCCCTTTATTGGGTGTAATTTCCCCCGATAAGATTTTTAAAAAGGTTGATTTACCGGCACCATTGGCTCCGATAATACCATAACATTCTCCTGGCAAGAACTTTAAATTGACGTCTTTGTATAAAACGCGCTTACCAAATTGTAACGAAACATTAACGACTTGAATCATATCTTGCATTATATCATGTTTCCGTCATGGATTAAAGCGTAATTTTCCGCATCAAAAAAGCCCGCGCATGTCGGGCTTTTAATTCAACTGGCTTAATTATTTATGACGACGTTTTTTGACAACAATCATTAAAATTGAGATATGAATTGATTTCCTTTACTCATAAAACCTTTCAAAATAAGACAACAAAAAACCTAAACTGAAATTTCAATTTAGGTTTTCATGTTTTGATTAATTTAACCAATAATTATTTGGCTTTCTTACTGCTCTTTGGTGCATCATTCGCCGACATGGTTTCCTTAATACTGCTAAACAATGCCGAAACATTAGCCAAGTCATTTGGCACAATAATTTTGGTGGCTTCGCCGGCGGCCAAGGCTTTCAACGCTTCATAACCTTGCAAGGTTAAATAGGCAGCGTCCGGTTTGGCGGCAACGATTTTTTCAATCGCTTGTTTTTGACCTTCGGCTTCGGTTAACAAAGCCACTTTGCGCGCTTCAGCTTTTAAAATCTCTGCTTCCTTTTCACCTTCGGCGACCAAGATTTTACTACGTTTTTCACCTTCGGCTAACAAGATGTTTTCGCGACGTTCACGTTCCGCACGCATTTGTTTTTCCATGCTTTCTTGAATTGCTGCCGGTGGTAAAATGTTTTTCAATTCTACACGGTTAACTTTAATTCCCCATGGGTCAGTTGCCGTATCAATAATTTCACGCATTTTGGTGTTAACAGTATCACGACTGCTTAAAGTTTCATCCAATTCCAATTCACCAACGATGTTACGTAATGTTGTGGCGGTCAAGTTTTCAATTGCGGACATCGGACGTTCAATTCCGTATGTATACAATTTTGGGTCAACAATTTGGAAGAAAACAACGCTATCAATTTGCATGGTAACATTATCTTTTGTGATAACAGGTTGTGGTTTGAAGTCCGCAACTTGTTCCTTCAAACTGATTGGTGGTAAGGCGCGGTCAATAAACGGCACAATAAAACGCATACCCGTACCCAAAGTTTTGTAATACTTTCCCAAGCGCTCCACGATAACCGCGGTTCCCTGCTTTACGATACGGATTGATAAAGCAAAGATAACAGCCAACGCTAAGCCAATGATAATAATTGCAATTAACCAAGGTTCCATTTTCATATTTTAATCTCCTTTTTTTATTTTGTTTTTTTCGCCGGTGCAGTTGCCGCGGTTGCTTCAGCCGCTACTGCCACAGGTTTCACAATCATTTTGTTACCTTGAATACTTTCAATGGTAACTTCGTCGTTTTGTTTTAAGTTAGCATTGCATGCCACTTTCCAAACGACATCATTAATTTTAATTGAAGATTCACCATCCACAACGTCCGCCAACAAACGCGCCGTCTTGCCGAAATTTTGGTCAATATTGGTTGGCACAGTCGGTTTTTTAATCCAACGTTTCATCAATGGACGTACTGCACAAAGTGCCACCAGCGTAACAACAAAGAAGATGGCAACTTGCCAATAGATACTCAAGCCGCAGCCAGTAAAAATCAGTGCAACCAACGCACCAATTGAAAAGCAACTGGCAAAAAAGTCCACGGTGAAGAATTCTAATAATAATGTTAACGCCATTACGGCGGCCCAAATTACAACCATAATCGTTGTCATACTAATATATAGTATAGTTATTTCGCCGACTTGTGTCCAGATTTTTTTTGCTGTATGGCATTAATTCGTTCACGATATTGAATTGCCAACTCAAAGTTCAGGTTTTGGCTGGCTTGATTCATTAGTTCGGTCAACTGCTCCACGGATAAGTTTTCTTCGGTTTTACCGCCCTTCTCTTTCTTGGTAATATAAAGCGAGTTTTTAATCGAACTATAAACCGTACGTGGTGTAATATGGTGTTTCTCGTTATAAGCCATTTGAATCTGACGACGACGCGATGTTTCGTCCATAGCGGCTTTCATACTCGGTGTGATGGTGTTCGCGTACAGAATAACTCTGGCTTTAGCATTACGAGCCGCGCGCCCAATCGTTTGAATTAAAGAACGTGTTGAACGGAACAAGCCTTCTTTATCAGCATCCAAAATTGCTACTAATTCGACCTCAGGCAAATCCAATCCTTCACGCAATAGGTTAATTCCCACAATCACATCAAATTGGTCTTGACGGAACGCAGTTAATATTTCCGTTCTTTCCAAGGTGTCAATTTCGCTGTGCAAGTAGCGCACACGCACTTGATTTTCAGTCAAAAATGCGGTCAAATCTTCCGCCATTTTTTTGGTTAAAGTGGTAACCAAAATTTTACCTTTGCCCGCCGCAACAGTGCGAATTTCGTTTAAAACGTCACTGATTTGGTGGTCTTTACCACGAACAACTACGACAGGGTCCAGCAAACCAGTTGGACGAATAATTTGTTCGACCACATGGTCGCCCGCTAAATCCAATTCATATTGGTCGGGCGTTGCGGAAACATAAACACATTGCCCAATTCTTTGATTAAACTCAGCAAAGTTTAATGGACGATTATCATAAGCCGATGGCAAACGAAAACCAAAATCAACTAACACTTTTTTTCTGGCGCGGTCACCATTATACATACCACGAATTTGCGGAATTGTAATATGCGACTCATCAATAAACACTAAATAATCATCTGGAAAATACGAAAGCAAAGTATATGGCGGCTCCCCCGGTTGGCGCCCATCAAAATAACGTGAATAGTTTTCAATTCCTTTCACGAAACCTAACTCTGCCAACATTTCCAAGTCATAGTTGGTGCGTTGCGTAATACGGTGGCTTTCAACCACCATGTTATTATCATCAAAGAACTTCTTTTGAATTGCCAAATCAGCACGAATTTTTTCGATGGCTTCGTGTAAACGCGCCGAACCAACCGCAAAGTGCGATGCTGGGAAAATTGCGATATGCGACAATGAAGAAATTTTATTTCCCGTCAAAGCATCTACCTCAAAGATACCTTCAATCTCATCGCCCCAAAATTGAACTCGCACCGCCACATTAGAAGCATAAGACGGAATAATATCAACCACATCACCATGGGCGCGAAAGCTACCACGCACAAAATCGACATCAGCACGTTTATATTGATTATCGACTAACCGTGTCACCAAATCACGACGGTTCATCTCCATACCTGGTCGCAAAGAAATTCCCATTTTAAAATATTCTTGCGGTTCACCAAGACCATAAATGCATGAAACCGAAGCCACTACGATCGTATCACGGCGCTCACTCAACGAAGTCGTAGCCGCATGACGCAATTTATCAATTTCGTCATTAATTGCCATATCTTTTTCAATGTAAGTATCCGTCGCGGGTAAATACGCTTCTGGTTGATAATAATCATAATAAGAAACAAAATATTCAACGCGATTTTCGGGGAAAAATTCGCGGAACTCATTACATAATTGTGCCGCCAAAGTCTTGTTGTGGGCAATCACCAAAGTTGGCTTATTGACATTTTTAATCACGTTAGCCATGGTAAAAGTTTTACCACTACCCGTTACGCCCAATAATACCTGGTGCTTAACACCATTTTTAATTCCTTGTGACAAAGCCGCAATTGCTTGCGGCTGGTCACCTGTCGGTTGATATTTTGAGACTAACTTAAAATCCATGTTTTAATTATTATCCAAAAATACGTTGTAGCAAAATACCCAATACGAAAGCCAAAACAGCACCACCAACGGTCAATCCCAATTTCCACATCAAAGAACGAACCATTTGGTTTCTCTGTGATTGCCTTTCGCGGTCAAAAGCGGCCCCACGCATCGTCAACGAAACCACAAAATAAATTTTTCC
>CAMOZC010000011.1 GCA_946630785.1 uncultured Clostridia bacterium
ATAGCACGACTTTGCGTGGTAGACAACGTACGGTAACGTTTGGGCTTGACTGTGGCGACCAAGTTATTGTCAGTTTAAAACCAGACGATGTTCAAGACGTTGTTGATGCATTAGCTGCTGCACACGTAACAGTTATCAGTGCTCAACGTGTTTTCCGTTCACTAGACCACCAATACTGGGAATTAATTAACAATCGTAAAAAATATTATTAATCATGCAACCATTTAGATTGATTGCGCCAACCTTCACGCACGATTACAAAGGTGTGTAACATAACATGTTGTCCCAACAACTTTTCTAGTCTTTGTCGTGCTGTGACACCAATTGAACGAATCAAATTACCTTGATTACCAATGATGATTTTTTTATGATTTTGTTTATCGCAAACAATATCCGCATCAATATTGATTGTACGATTTTCAGTTTCATATTTAGTGATAACAACTTTAATCCCGGTTGGGACTTCATCACGTAATTGATTAATAATCGCTTCACGAATTATTTCCGCAGCCATGGTACGCTCATTACTATCGGTATATAAAGAATCATCATAAATTGGTTCACCTTCAGGTATATATTTTTCTAAGCACTCAATCAAAGTTTCAATACCAATTTTCTTTAATGCCGACACAGGAACAAATTCTTTAACAAAAGTGTATTTTTTTAACTGATCTAAAACTTGAAACAATTTTGCTGGTTGTACAGTATCAATCTTAGAAACGACAACAATAACTGGTACACCAAACTCTTTATAATTAGCTAATTTGTTTAATGTTTTTTCAGTAATGTGTTTTACATCCAACACAAAACAAATTACATCAGCAGTTTTAACTGCTCCAGAAATTGCACGGTTCATTTTTTGTTCCAATAAATTGGTAACCCGTTGCATACCAGGTGTATCAACAAAAATAATTTGTGATTGTTTTGTGTTTAAAATACCACGGATTGCTTCACGAGTCGTACCAGCCATTGGCGCAGTAATTGCTACCTTACAGCCAACTAACGCATTAACTAAAGAACTTTTGCCCGCATTCGGTTCCCCCAATAAGGCAACACTACCACATTTAACTGTACTCATTCTTCCGTTTGCACTCCATCATTAATCACAGGTGGAAATAAATATATTGAACTCAAACCATCAATAACTTCATAAGTTTGGTCATTGGCTACAATGATTTTAATATCTCCATTAAATTCACACAAATACTGACGCGTTGTTGCATTTGGATAAATCAAATGATTTTTTGAATACAAACATAAAGCCAACATTTGGTTATAACCTTCACTAATTGCTTTGGCAATGGCTGTATCCCCAGCAGCAAATGATGGTGACGCATAATCTCCCGTTTCAATATTGCAACCACCCAAAATAATGTTATCACTGCACAAAAGCGCAGAACCAACAGCAATACCGGAATAAGGACAATAAGCGTTATCAGCATATGTCTTTGCTGTATCAACCAAACGCGCGATGATTTCTTTATTTAAGATAAAATCCATTAAGATAATAATGACATAATTTCGCGTTGTAGTCCAAACATTTTTACTTCATCTTCGGGCACTATATGGTCATAGCCTAATAAATGTAAAGTTCCATGCACTTGCAAAAAGGTAATTTCTCGTTCTAAGGAATTACCAATTTCCTTTGCTTGACGGCGTGCCACCGAACGACAAATTAAAACGTCACCTAAAAAACGACGTCCAGTTTCCGGATTAATATCGCCATCAGGGAAAGATAATACATCGGTTACTTTGTCAACCTTCCGAAATTGTTGATTTAATTTATGAATTTGACGCGGAGAAACAAACGCATAATTAACTTCCACGGTACTTGGGTCAATCTTTAAAATTTGACAAACAGCATTTAAAACTTCCATAAGTTAACATATTGTAACCTAAATAATCCAAATTACCAACCGACTTATTTTATCGCCATTAACGAACGCGACTTCCCCCGTAACAACAACGCTGTCTTGATACGCATCGGTTACCAATAAATCTCCCTTTTTTACCACATCGCCCACTGTAACCAAAGGAGTGCCGCTATACACGATAATTTCTTTTATTACAGCATCATACTGTGCATAAATATTTTTCTTTTCCTTGCGTTTCTGATTGGTTGCAGTAATCAAATTAACCATTAAGGTATTACCATTAACACGTACATTGGCGTGTGCAACATCCTCAAAATGGTCTACAAGATTTGCTGCTAAATCAAAACTCTGCAGTTTATTTTTCCACATGAATTTATTAACCCCAATTTGATTTAAATGTTGATAAATAGCATCAACCATTTTACTATCATCACATTGCACGCGAACACTGTAGATTTTCATGTCCGCCACAAAAAACACAATTAGGGCTAACATCACCGATGCAACCAAAACGAAATGATTCAATAAAAAATTGATGCCACGGAATAGATTATAATTTTCAAAAACTTGATATTCAAAATTGCTAATCATTTTTTTAATTGTTTGACAATAAAACAATGGCGCACTAAAAGTAATTACGTCATCGCTGATTACAATTTGCGTAATATGGAAAAATCGTAGTTTATTTAAACACGATAACGGCAATCCCTGTACAGAAAATTTAACCTGCCCCGCTAAAAATTTTTTAATGCGAGACATGTGTCAAAACCCCAGTTATTTTTCCATTAACTATAATTTCATTTTCATCAAAACGTTCAATAATTAAACTACTTCCAGCAACCTCAATCAATCCACATTTAACACGCACAATAATTTTATCAACAGAAAAGTCCATTAACGAAATCACACCACCAATTAAAACTTCGTGATTTTGGTTTTGATGAATAAAAAAATCTTTCACATTTATTTATAATTACTTTTTATCATCAATATTACTTAAAGCCATAAATCGTTTATAATCTTCACGCGTGAAAGTCATTGTTTCATCTTCCTCGGTTGAATTATCATTTTCCGCATCAAAATGAAAACCTTGATATTTTTTTTCATGAATATATTTACTAATGTTACTTTCACGTCCTAGGTGACTTTCAACATTCAAACGTGACGTTTGCGAAGTATCGGTTTCTTTAATAATTTTATTTAGGTCATCAGCCAACTCACTGTTATAAATTTTCATCACTGGTGTTGACTTTGGTTCAGTCGGTTTTACTTCTTTTGGTTTTTCTTCAACGACAGGTTTTGCAGCAGGTTTCTTTTCCACAGTTTTCTTTTTACCACTGTTTTTCAAATAATAATCAACAATAGCAAAAAAGACAATTACGACAATTAAAACCGCTAACAACACAAAAATGAAACCATAATCACTTGCCATAATCGTCTCCTATTATTGTAATTTAGTTTTCTTCTTTGGTGGATTTAATGCTGGTGTCAACATATCAGAATTTGCTCCACCTCCCAAAGCCTTACGCATCAAAGTATCACTCTTCATGTTTTCCATTTGCATATATTCTTTCACATCAATATTGCCATACTTTAATGCGCCTGCTAAAGCTCTAGGAACTTCGGATTCAGCAGCAACAACACGCGCACGCATTTCTTGTGTTAAAGCGCGCATTTCTTGTTCTGCAGCCACGGCTTCGGCACGGCGTTTTTCCGCGTCAGCTTGACTAATGTATTTAACTGCTTCTGCTTTATCAATTTCCAACTCAGCACCAATATTGCGTCCAACTTTCATGTCTACAACGTCAAGCGATAAAATATCAAAAGCCGTATCAACCGCTAAGTCTTTATTTGCCATAATTGTTTTGGTAATAATATTAGGCCCTTCAAGAATTTCATTATGGCTATTAGCATTACCAATAATCGTCATAATGCCTTCACTGATACGCGCGATAATAGTTTCTTCTAAGGCACCACCGATAATTCTTTTTAAATTAACACGCACAGTAACTTTAACACTAACAGAAACTTCAATACCATTTTTAGCCATAGCGGTAATGTTATTAATTTGAATAATTTGTGGCATAATACAATGTTTTACCGCATCGTTGATATCACGACCAGAAAGGTCAACCGCAATTGCTGTTTTCAAATCCAAATCTACCAAGTTGGCACTTTGAGCTGCAATCAAAGCATTAATTACCAATTCAATGTTACCATGCGCTTGGATATGGTTTTCAATTTGTGCAATTGTAATATCAACACCCGCTTTTTTAGCTTTAATATAAATATTAACAATACTGCGTGCATCCAATTTTTTAACAGTCATTGAAATCAATTCAGCCACAGAAACGTGTGCACCAGAAATCAAAGCACGAATCCATAATACCATATTGAAAAAGGAGCAAAACGATAAGAACGCGATAATCACGACTAATATAATGACCCATGGAATAAAATTCATCATAGTATGATAACACAAACAAGTTTAAATGTCTAGATTAGATGTCAATTTTGTTAAATTCTTTTTTTAAACGGTTTAAAATTTTCTTTTCCAATCGGGAAATATAAGATTGCGAGATTTCTAGCATATTGGCAACTTCTTTTTGCGTTCGTTCTTTTCC
The DNA here is from genome assembly GCA_946630785.1 of uncultured Clostridia bacterium. Lineage (GTDB taxonomy): Bacteria > Bacillota > Clostridia > Christensenellales > UBA1242 > RGIG8050. Next base: position 4,499 of record CAMOZC010000011.1, read on the forward strand.
ACCACCTAATCCAAAGCGTAGTTGCATAATTTCCTGTTCACGAATTGACAATTTATCTACTGCCAACCATAACAAATTCTTTTCGACTTTCATATCCAGCTCTTCATCAACGTTAGTTTCTGTAGTACAAATCACATCGCCTAAACGAATCTCAGTGCCATCACTTTCAGAATTAATTGCTTCATCCATGGAAACATCACTGCGCGTTTTTTGTGTCTTACGTAGATACATTAAAATCTCATTCTCAATACAGCGGCTGCTATAAGTTGCCAATTTAATGTTTTTATCATATTTAAAACTATTTACCGCTTTAATTAAACCGATTGAACCAATACTGATTAAGTCTTCTATATCAATTCCGGTATTTTCAAATTTTTTCGCTATATAAACAACTAAGCGCAGATTATGTGAAATTAATTTTTGCCGGGTTTCAGGCTTACCTTGGTCTAATTCTTGTAACAATAATTCTTCTTCCTCTTTGGGTAATGGACGCTCCAAAGCTTCCGTTCCATTGATAAAAAAGACGCCAGTATCGTCTAAATTCAAATCATTATTCCCCATATTGATTTGTTTAAAAAGCGCAATAGCTTTAGCAAATAGATTCATAATACTCCCCCTAATTTAATGTTTAAGATGGCATCATATTTTTGATTACTAAAATTCTGTGTACTGACACCCAATAAACTTTGCACGGTTACACCGTTAATTTGAATTTTATCTGGTGCAAAGACAAACAACCTGCTTTTGCCACCAACAGTCTGACAATTAATATAATGTCCACCACGAATACAATTTTCCAATTCGTGCAGCATAATTTTATCAGCAGTGATTTCTGGAAACATTTGCAAAAACATTGGTAAAGAAATAATTGAAACTGGCTTTTTCGAATCAGGGTCAATCAATGCGTTCCCCGAATCCAACAAGGCCTTAACACAAAAACTTTTACCACTATGCTGGATTAAAGTTTGATGCAACAATTTTTGGCGACGATGCCAATTTAATAATTTTTGCATAATGATGTAAAACAACAAGACCGCGACTACTAAAATGTATTTATTATTAAAAGCATACATTGCTGAACCAAATGCAAAAGCAAAAGTTAAAATTGCCGCCATGACAATAAGATAAATATGTTTCTAATAGCGGATTTATGCTAATCAAATCAAAAAATGTAATATGATGACGAAGTGAAAAAATGATGGAAAAATTTTCAAAAATGTGATAAAAATTTAATGATGAAATACGTTACGGAACGTGACATTTATAACGCAGAACAATTAGACCATGTTCTAGAAAACCTTCCACCATTTTGTAATGCTTTCTTTTTAGGAATTGAACAAACCACTTCGCCTTTAACACGTCTTGGTTACGCCCGTGATTTAGAAATTTTTTTTAATTTTTTAATCAACGAAACAGAAAAATTTAACTCCTATCAAATTAGTGATTTTGACAAAAAAGATTTAAATCAAATTACCATTGATGACTTGGAACTTTATATGTCCTACTTATCGCATTACAAAAAAGACGACCATGACCATCTTAATGGCGAACGTGGCAAAATGCGCAAAATGGCAACACTACGTTCATTCTTTAAATATTTCTACCGCCGTGGCGATTTGCAAGAAAATATCATGACGAAAATCGATTTGCCCAAACTCCACGAAAAAGGCATTATTCGTTTATCCGACGAAGAATCTTCACGCTTAATTGCTGAGGCTTCTAAAAACCCACGCGACGAAATGATTATCACCTTGTTTTTATTATCCGGAATTCGTGTCAGCGAATTAGTCGGCTTAGATTATCAAGATATTGATCTAAAGAACAAAACATTCTTAGTAACTCGCAAAGGCGGGAAGCAAACTATATTACATATGGGGCAACAACTGCACGACAAATTTGCCATCTATTTTAGTCAAGGCGAATGGACACCAACTACCCCCTTATTTACTAAATGTGGACACCGTCTATCAGTGCGTGCAATTGAAAATATTGTAAAAAAATACGCTTCAATAGCGGCACCATTAAAAAAGATTAGTCCCCACAAATTACGCTCAACATATGGAACTAATCTTTACAAAGCGACCAATGACATTTACGTTGTCGCCGATGTATTAGGACACCGAGATATTAACACGACAAAAAAGCACTACGCTGCCATCAGCGATGACATTCGTATCAAAGCTGCCGACATGGTAAAACTATAACTTATTTTTTGATTGTTTCGTCAAGATATGAACTACTGATATCAGCCAAAAACATCATTAAGCACAATGGAAATTTTTTGAACGCATCTGAAAGAGCAAAACTGCCACCCACGACACGTGTATCATATGGTCCCATATGCCAATTAATTGCCATTGCTTCTTCACGTGATAATTTCATAAAGCCAGAAATAATATAAACAGATTTTTCACCATGCCCATAAGGCAATTGATCATCAACCATAAAAAATGGTTCTTTCACCCATTCACCATCACGTTTTACATTACGATAATCAACTTTATAAGTATTTGCCTTACATACATCATGCAATAAAGCAGTAACCGCCAAAGTTTCTTCACTGACAGACATTTTCTCTGCTTCTACCAGTTTTTTCAAACGGTGGTAAACTTTAACCGAATGGTCAACCAAACCGCCTTCAAAATTATTGTGGAACTTTGTTGAAGCCGGACATGTAAAAAAATCTGTACTTTCCAACCAAGCCAATAATTTGTCGGCTCCATCACGTTTTATATTTTGACGATAAATTGAAATAAATTCTTCCTTTGCATCCATACTGATAGTTTACTGCAAAAACATACAATCACCAAACGAATAGAAACGAAAATTATTTTGTTTCGCAAATTCATACAAATCCAAAATTTTTTCCCGTCCAACCAACGCGGCCACTAACATTAACAAAGTTGATTTTGGTAAATGAAAATTAGTAATCAGCGCCGAAATAACTTTAAACTGATAAGGTGGGTAAATAAAAATATCAGTAGTATCTGTGACGGCCTTAATGGCCCCGTATTTTGCAAAACAACCTTCCAGTGTGCGCAAACTCGTGGTACCAGTAGCGATAATTCGACGACCATCACGCAAAGCATCATTAATAATTTTTGCTGTAGATTCGGAAATCTGATAACGCTCTGTATGCATTACATGTTGAGTAATATCATCGACTTTAACTGGACGGAATGTCCCCAACCCAACATCCAAAACCACTGGAGCAAAAATCACACCTTTTGCTCGTGCCTTTTCCATCAGTTCTTTTGTCCAATGCAGCCCAGCCGTTGGCGCAGCGGCACTACCTTCAATTTTAGCATAAACAGTATTATAATTTTCTTTCGTTGCATGCCCGTGCTGAATATAATGAGGCAACGGAATTTCGCCCACTTGGTCAATCACCGCTTCCAAATTTTGTGCACCACCTTCACAATCTAGTTGCATTACAGCAACTCCGTCATCAGGATTTTTACTTACCAATGTCGCTTGCAACTTTCCAGCCACGTCAACAACATCACCAATCTTTAAACGGCGCAAAGGCTTAACTAAAACTTCATAATGATCTAAATCGATTTTTTTTAACAATAAAATTTCAATCACAGCACCTGTCTTTTTCTTACCAATTAAACGCGCAGGAATAACACGCGTTTCATTAATAACGACAACATCACCACTTCGTAACATAGAGACAATGTCTTTAAATTGTGCAATTTGAGTTGCATCATTTTTGCGGTCATAAACTAACATTTTACACGCATCACGTGGTTCCATCGGAGCCTGTGCAATCATACTCTCTGGTAAATCATAATCATAATCAGATAATAAAGTCACATACACTATATACAACAAAACTTAGAATATAAGCAAGCAACAAATTAATTAGAAAAGTTCTTAAAGCAATTTTATTGCCACAATGTTGTTTTATAGCCGTTTGTGCGGCTAAACATTTTGGATATAACACAAAGAAAGTAACCAGCGACAACACGCATGGTACCGACAACGTATTCATAACCGTAGGAAAAAACAACAAGACCGAAACAGCTGATTCCTTGGCAATTAAACCAAACAGTAACGCACAAATCATAACTGGATGATTCAGTCCAATTGGTGCAAATAAAGGCGCAAATACACCACAAATCGCAAATAAAATAGATTGTTCGGGATTAGTTACAAATTTAAAATTAAAAGAAAATCGTGCCAATAACACAATCACAAAAGCACTTACAGTAAATGCAAGCAAAATTTTTTTAGCAAAAATCAAGGTTTGATTTAAAGTTAATTTACAACATTTTTTCCAATCTGGAAATGTTAATTTGACTTCATGATTATAATTAATTGAGTTTGAACTCTTGGGTACTATTTTTGTCACCACGACTGCCAAAATAATACAAATAGCATACACTGCAATAATAGCAAAAAAAGGCAATCCCAGAACGGTAAACAACAAAAACGTTAACATTGGTAATTGTGCAGTACAGGGAATTAAAGACAAGAAATGAACTAATCGTTTTCGCTGTGGATGATTGCACGCCGCACAGACCGCCATTGTGGTACAATTAAAAGTTAGACAAATTGGCAAAACATTGTCGACTGAAACATGTAATATCTGTGCCAATTTTGCCAAAAGTCCACTACTCTCTAATGCAGATAAAATTAAATACAAAAGGAAAACCTGCGGAATAAATTCAACTAAAGTACCTAAAATTTCCCATAAAGACGGCACATTAATATATATTAGTTATGTGCAGTAACTTTGCGTTGTTTACTATACAGACGTGCTGTTTCAAATTGTTTATACATTGGGGCGATGAGGAATAATGATGAATAGGTACCAGCAAATAAACCAAAGATAATTGGCAAACAGAACTCGATTAAAGATGTCAAATGCATAATAATACTAATTAAGCCCAATACAATCAAAGTAGCTAAAGTAGTTGCCACCGTTAAAATACTGCGCCAAAGAGTTCGATTAATCGATTTATTAATCATTTGTTCCAAAGTATAATTTTCGGTATTATGCTTTTCGTAATAACGCACACGGTCAAAAACAACCAAACTGTTGTTAATTGAATATGCCATAACGGTTAAAACTGCCGCAATAAACGATGCATTGATTTGAATTTGAAAAATCGCCATCAAAGCACAAATCATTAAAATATCATGCAACAACGCCAAGATTGTAGCCACACCTGCTGTAAACTTAAAGCGAATCAACATATAAACAATCAACGCAGCCAACGCGGCCAAAATTGACCAGAAAACACTCAAGATGGTCTCACTCGTTGTACTTGCCTGAATACTTTCAGCTGAATTCCAATCGTCATCATTAAAGAAATCTTGCAAGTCTTTAATAATGGTTTCGGTTTTATCTGCCGCATTAAACTTGATTGAAAAGTTAGTTCCACCACTGGTGTTTTGTTCTTCTGTAATATTATACTTTACATCATACGAATTCATTTTTTCTTCAATTTCTGCTTGCGTATGTTCACCATCGGCGCTAACACTGACAATGGTTCCACCAGTAAATTCCAAGCCAAAATTAAAATGTAAAACAGCTAACATAATAATGCCAAGCACTAGAATCACAGCTGGAGCAATAAAGAACCAACGGCCGTTACGCACATAATTAAAATTTGAATTTTTAATTCTATCTTGTAATTTCATTTAGCACCACCCATGTTTAATTTACGTTTTTGACGAACTGTTGGTTTAACATCAACAAATTCTTCCGTGATTTGTTCCGCTTTCATATTGGCACGTTTAGCATTATCAGGATTAATATACAAATATAATTTTGCCAAAGCACGTGTAATGACCAAACCAACAAACATTGAAATACCAACACCTAACGCTAAGGTTATAGCGAAACCACGAATTGAACCTGAACTCAAGAAATACAAAACCAAACTTACGATAATTGTGGTAACGTTAGCATCCAAAATTGTAACAACGGATTTGTTAAATCCAGAATGTACTGCCGCAGCAAAACGTTTGCCCGAACGATACTCTTCTTTGATTTGTTCAAAAATCAAGATGTAAGCATCGACCGCCATACCAATTGACAAGATAATACCAGCGATACCAGGCAAGGTTAATTGGATTGAATCAATAATTGCTAAGAAGAAAACAAAAATCACGGTGTAAATAATCAATGACAAGTTGGCAATCAAACCCAGGTCACGATAAATAATAATCATTAAAACAAAGATTAACAACAAACCAATTGCTAAAGCAATTAAACCTGCCATAATGGCACCTTCACCCAACGTTGCAGGAATATAACTCATTTGGCTAACATCCAAGCCAACAGTATACATACCTGATTCAATTGACAAAGCGAAAGAGTCTGCACTTTCTTTGGTATATTTACCAGTAATCAAAACTTTACCATCAGAACCTAACGTACTGGCGTTTTCTGAATTAATTTGTGGTGCACTAATTAAGGTTTTATTTGAGAAAATCGCCAAATATTGACCGCCAGCATTTTGAACTTTTTCGCGGAATTTAGTTTTGCCTTCATTGGTAAAAGTTAGTTGAATTGCATAATTAGAAGCATCTTCAGGATCTGAAACAACTTTAACCCCAGCCAATCCTTCACCGGTTAAAAAAACTTTACTAGCATCATAAGTTTGAGCAGCCGATTGGTCACTGGTAGGTTCTAAGAATTCAATATTAGCAGGCGTACCGATAGCATCCATAACATCTTCGGTTTCGCTCATACCTGGTACTTCAATACGGATTTTATAATTAGGATTATTTCCTTGTTTAGTTACAGTTGCTTCCAAGTAACCTTTTTTAGATAAAGTATTTTTAATACGGTTAATGGTCGCATCAACCTCCGCATCTAAATCGGTACTGTTATCAGATGGTGAAACCGTATAAACAGCCAAAACACCACCATTCAAATCAATACCCATTTTGTCTTTAATTGCTTGATAACAACCAACGTATTTTGTATTTGTAAACGGGAAAGTAAACTTCACAAAACACAATGCCACTGCCACAGCAACAAGGACACAAATCACACAATATTTAATGATTGCACGTGCTTTATTCATATAAGAATGATTATACCATAAATTTTGCATGTCTACAAAGTATTTTATTCCCCAATTATTTTGTTTTCAATTAAGCAAGTAAACACAAAAACAATCCATAAAGACATATACAAAAACATGGAACCAATTTTCACTGGCATCGCAACTGCTTTAGTGACGCCGTTCAACACCAAACAAGAAGTTGATTATCCCACCTTACGCCGTCTAATCAAACGACAAATACAGATGAGCGCTGATGCTTTAGTAATCTTGGGCACTACTGGTGAAATCTCAACCTTAAATAATCAAGAACGACACGCCATCATTGATTGTGCTCTAAAAATCACACAAGGACAAATTCCTTTAATTTTCGGTATTGGTGGCAACGACCCAACCAGTATTATTCAATTAGGTCAATATGTCGCAGAAGCATCGAAATCCTACACGGGCAAAGTTGGGATTATGGTTACCACGCCATATTACAACAAAGGCACACCTGAAGGTATCTACGCCTATTACCAAGCCATTACTAGTGCTGTAAAATTACCAACAATAATTTATAACATTCCTTCACGAACAGGTGTTAATCTTACACCAGAAAATATAGCGCGAATTGCCACATTACCATTTATTGCTGGCATCAAAGAAGCCAGTGGTAATTTACAACAAATTACACAAACCGTGTGTCTTTGCCCAAATGTCGCTGTTTACAGTGGCGATGACACACTTGCGCTCCCCTGTTATGCCGTCGGTTGTCGTGGCATCATTTCCGTCGCCAGCAACCTTAATGTTATTCCATTAAAAAGAATCTGGCATTCATTTAACGCTGGTAATCCACATGACGCACTTATTAACTTTCAACAAGAATTACCTTTTTATCAATCACTGTTCCGCGTTGTGAATCCAATTCCAATTAAATATGAATTAGCTAAACACGGCCTAATAAAAAATGTATTACGCTTGCCACTGCTACCAATTCAATGATATAATGCCGATATGGGTTTAGTCTCGTTTTCACGTGGTTACATGACCGCAGGTTATACAAATATTTCCAATGTTTTCATGGAAGAACATTTGCCATATGCCAATGGCGACTGCGTTCGTGTTTATTTATATGGTTTATATTTATGTCAAAATTCAACCAGCGCCGACAACACAATTGAAATGATGAGTACCAAACTGGGGATTAGTGTTGCCAACATCAAAGATGCTTTTGAATATTGGGAAAAACAAAATCTTGTTCAAATTCTTGACACTGTCCCCATGGAAATTAAATATTTACCAATTAAACGCAATTCGGCCAAAGTTCGTGAATTGCCTAAGGGTCAATATGATGATTTCAACACCAAAGCACAAGCCATTTTAGACGGACGTATGATTACCACAACTGAATTTCACGAATATTACGCCTTTATGGAAAGTATGCACTTTGAACCTGAAGCATTATTATTAGTCATCAAGAATTGTGTCTTGGCTAAAGGCTTTACGGTTGGTTATGCTTATATCTTAACGGTTGCCAAAAACCTAGCCTACGAAGGTTTAACCACCCACACCGCCGTTTCTGCTAAATTTGCAGAAGCAGCTAAAGACCAAACGGCTGTAACTAATTTAATTAAACAAATCCGCAAGAATAAACCAAACACGAAAGAATTTATTCGTCACAGTTATTCTGCTGAAGCATTAAAGGAGACTAATATCAATGACATCGAATTTTAATACTGATTCTGACTATTTTGTAAAGTTGTTGCAAGCACGCAAAAGCAAAAAATTCAAGGCACTCGACGACAAAGTACGTAACCTGGCCTACGAACTTGGCAAGGGAAACAAAACTATAGATAAAAAAGAATACGAAACTTTATTACAGCAACGTAATCAGGAGTTTGAAAAGTTTTATCAAGATACTAAACTTGAAGACACGACAAACAAAAATAATTTCAAAAAAATCGACCGGTCTTTATACAAAAAAATTGATTTGGTGATTACGGAAAAGCTGGATAGTTTTATTGCAAAGTTTCCCAATACAAAACTGAAAAACATTGTTTTACTTGGTGCAACTGGCACAGGAAAAACATACTGCACCAAAATTATTCAAGACGAATTGCAACAAAAAAATTTCAAAGTTTGTTTTAGCACAACTTTTAATTTAGTTAAGCGCATGAAAGATTATTTATTCGGTCAAGACCCTGACGTGCCTGATGATTTTTTTGGCAGTGACCTACTGATTATTGATGACCTAGGCGCCGAACCAAGTATAAAAAACAGTGACGAATTTTTATACACTGTCATTAATGAAAGATATTCCAGCGACAAATCTTTTATCATCACCAGTAACTTATCGAAAGAACAAATTTTGAACCGTTATGATCAACGACTTTATGGACGCATTTTTGATAAAAAACGCACTGCTGATATTTTACTTAACGGGAAAGACCTTCGCATAGAGTAAAGGCATGTGTTAAAGCAATCGCCAAAGCATCGGCAGCATCGTCAGGTTTAATTTTCTGTTCTTGATTTAAAATGCGACCGACTGCGGCTTGCATATCTTTTTTCTTAGCTTTACAGCCACCTGTTATCGCAATTTTAATTTGATTTGGTTTATAATTAAAGACTTCACCATGATAATAAGTAGCACGCATCAAAGCAATTCCACGCGCTGCCGCAACTTTTAAACCGGTCGTTACATTGGCGGCAAAAAACAACTCTTCAATCGCGATATCATCTGGTTTATATTCATCAAACAAGCGCGCTAAATCTTCATTAATCTTGCACAAACGCTTACCAAAGTCTTGGTCCTTATCCGTTTCGATAGCACCATAATCAATCAAACTAACCTCTTCACCAGTTAATTTGATGACACCCCAGCCCATAATTCCGAAGCCAGGGTCAATTCCCATGATAACTTTATTCGGCATTGTGATAAACCGCTTGTACGTCGTCGTTACTTTCCAAGGTATCAATTAATTTTTCAAACGAAGCTGCCTTATCTTCCGGAATAGTAACAGTTGACAACGGTACCCATGCGACTTCCGCACTTTCAGTTTTAATTTGATTTTGTTCCAAAGTATTCAAAACAGCACTAAAGTTTTCTGGTTTAACCGTAATGGTAACAATTCCTTCTTCAGTACTCATGTCTTCAATGGGACTCTCAATTAAAACTTCCAACAAACTATCTTCAGTTTGGTCAGCAACAGTAATCACACCTAAACGATTAAACAAGAATGAAACCGACCCAGAAACACCCAATGCACCGCCCGATTTATCAAAATAGGAACGTACATCGCCAGCAGTACGATTCTTATTGTTTGTTAACGCTTCAACGATAACAGCAACACCTGCTGGACCATAGCCCTCATAGACCATTGCATCATAATTACTTGCATCGCCATCGCCTAAGCCCTTAGCAATCGCACGTTTAATATTATCATTAGGCATGTTATTACTCTTGGCCTTTGCAATAACTTCCTTTAATTTACTGTTATGTTCTGGGTCACCACTGCCACCCATTTTAACCGCAACAATAATTTCTTTTCCTAATTTGGTATACACATTACTGCGTTCTGCATCTGCGATACCTTTCTTGCGATGAATTTTACTCCATTTATTATGTCCACTCATAGAAATGAGTATAACACATGATTATTCCGCCTGCAACTGCTACGTTTAAAGATTCACAGTCTTCAGCCATCGGAATCGTAATGACTTTATGTGGTTTTTCATAAAAGATTGGATTAATTCCCTGTCCTTCATTTCCTAACACAATTCCAAAATTGGTTTCACGAATTGGTTTTGGTTTATCACCACGTAAATCCGCCAAATAATAGGTAGTATCCATCGGTAAATGGTCATAATCAGTATCAATAATATTTACACGTAAAGCCATACCACTGCTAGCGCGGATTACCTTCGGTGAATACGGATCGACACAGTCAATGGTATAAACAGTTTTAAAACCAAACGCCAAAGCCGTTCTTAGAATTGTGCCCATGTTGCCTGGATCTTGAATTCGGTCAAGCACCAAAAAAGGCGTGGTCGGCGTGGTTGGTTCTGGAATGCGCGCCACCGCCACACGTCCATGATAATTTTCTAAATTTTTTAAACTATCTTCGGAGAAAACTTTTACCACTAAATCCTTGTGGTCTTCAATAATTTTTTCGCCCTCAAGAATACACAAAGAAAATTCTTGCCGGTATTTTTTGGCAAGAAGTTTCTTCAAAATTTTTGTTGTTATTTCCATCATTATGCTAAAGCTTTCTTAGCGGTATCTACCAAAGCGGTAAATGCTGCTGCGTCATTAATTGCCATTTCAGACAACATCTTACGGTTGATGTCAATATTAGCCTTTTTCAAACCATCCATCAAACGGCTATAAGTAATATCATTTTGACGTGCTGCAGCGTTGATACGTGCAATCCATAATTTACGGAAATCACGTTTTTTCAAACGACGACCAACATAAGCATATTGACCTGATTTCATCACTTGTTCACGAGCTACGCGATACAAAGTTGATTTAGTTCCACGATAACCTTTAGCAAGTTTTAACGTCTTACGACGTTTCTTTAAGGCATTAACACTACGTTTAATTCTCATTTTTGGATTAACCTCCTAATTGTTTTTTCGTTTGCGCTATCTACGGTAGCTCCATGACGTAAGTTGCGTTTACGTTCGCGTTTCTTTTTGTTTAAGATGTGATTCTTATTTTTCATGGTACGTTTAATGTCATTTTTACGAGCATTAAATCTTTTCTTTGCACCACTATGCGTCTTCATCTTGGGCATAATAATTTTCTCCTTTCATTATTTCTTTTTTTTCGGCGCTAACATAGCCATAATATTAATGTTGCGTCCTGGTACACCTGATTTTGCAACCGGTGTTTCGATGTCGGCAATGTCCAACATTCTTTCAGCGAATTGTGACACCACAGCAACACCCTTGTCTGCTAATTGAGTTTTTCTTCCACGAAGTCGGTTAATACAAACTTTTACTTTGTCACCGTCCATAATAAATTCACGGGCTTTGTTAAGTTTGAATGCAATTTCGTTTTCTTGAATACCGATTGATAATTGAACCTCTTTAATATCAACCATGTTTTTACGTTGTTCCTTACGTTGAGTTTTTTCTTTTTTAATTTGTTCGTAACGAAACTTTGAATAGTCAATAATTTTCGCGACAGGTGGTTTTGCAGTTTCAGTAATTAAAACCAAATCCATTCCTGCTTCATCGGCCAATTTCAATGCCTGTGCCAAAGTGATGATACCAATCATTTCGTTGTTCACCCCGATGACCCTTAATTCTGGACAAGAAATTTCGCTGTTAATTTTCAATTCTTTAAAAATGTTAAATTACCTCCTTATAATGAAAAAAGAAGTGTTAATAACCACTTCTTAATACATTCCACAAAAAATTTTGGGGGTAATTTTTTGTTCGACCTTCCCGCACAGATAATTGGCAAGTAAGGTGAGAAATGGTTATTTCTTCTTTTTTTCAATTATGATTATATCATATCATAATCAAAAGTCAATAGTCAAATGAAATTTCGTTGTAGATTTGCCATTCCTTTGTCAGTAATTCAGCCTAATTCTTTTTGTAAATTGATATGCCAGTTTAAAAATAATACTGGTAAATTTATTTTTAAGGAAGTCATGGTTATGTTTCGCAATATTTGCATTTAACCGATTAAAAACTGCTTCATCACGATATTTTGATTTCTTCATCATGTATTTAAAACTAGCACTGGTAAATGCAATCCACGCGTTCAGTGCCAACTTATTTTGCACTACATTTTCATTTGCTGCCACCTTTTCAAGCCAATCAAGAAAAACTAAATTATCATCTGAAAACTTAGCGTGAATCATACTCCCCTGATTTAATCGATAGTTATAATCATAGTGATTAATAAAAACTACTTTTTTGCACAGACAAAAATATTCATAGCATCTTAAAAAATCTTCGCCAAAATTAACATTGGTATCAATTTTAACTTTACGCATAATTGACGTTTTATACATTTTATTCCAGACAACATAATGAATAGTTTTGTTTAACGTTGCGGTTGATACAATATCATTGCCAGCAACAATTTTCGTGCCAGCAAAAACACTTGAAAATGGCAACAATCCATTAATCTTAAATCCGGAAGCAACACAATCAGCATCATATTTAACCATAGCCTGATACAAATGTTCAATGTATTTTTTCTTTACAACATCATCACTGTCAACAAAAACAAAATATTTGGTATTTACTTTATCCAAAAGAAATTCACGTGTTTTGGCAAGACTCTTTTCGTTTTCTTTGTGCAAAAGTCTAATTCGGCAATCAGTTTCCGCCAATTGCTTCACAATCTCATAACTATCATCTTTACTACCATCATCAACGACGATAATTTCCAAATTAGAATACGTTTGCGACATGACACTTTTCAAACATCGCTTCACTGTTTTAGAAGCATTATACATCGGAATCAGCACAGTGATTTTTTCGGAATTAACTGATTGTGTTAATTCATTATTAAATTTAATTTAATTCATTAATTAAAAATACTAATAAACACAAAAAAAAATTTGTCTGTTTTTATCTAAATTTAAAACAAAATGTAAAAAAGTGCAGTTACCTAACTGCACTCAATTAACCTACATTAATATAATTTGTTCAATACATGCTAACTGTTCACAATCAATCACGACAGGATTAGCTAAAGAACGATTCCGACTGGTTTTCTTTAGACCCAGACTAACTAAATAACTGACACCTACCACCAGTGCTATAATTAAGACAAAAAATAAAATTGTAATTATTAATCGTTTTTTACTCACTTGATAAATCCATCCTAATTGACAATCTTATCGATAATAATTTTATTAAAAACTTTAAACATCTCTTCCGAATGATTGTTTTCAATAATATTAGAAATAACAAGACCAACTAAAAATATAAACACGGTCATAATAAGCATTGTTATAACACCAGTTACAAAACCGCTCACTAATTTTTTGTGTAGCGTGTGCTTATTCATAAATTAACGCAAACCTAATTGTTTTTTCAATTCACGGAAAGCTTCCAAATTGGTTGATTCCAAATAATCCAACAAACGTTTACGTTTACCCAACATCAAGGTCAAACCACGACGACTGTGCTTGTCTTGTTTGTGAACTTTTAAATGTTCAGTTAATTCCTCAATGCGTTTTGATAACAAAGCAATTTGAACTGCTGGACTTCCAGTGTCGCCTTCCTTTTTACCAAATTTTTTAACGATTTCTGTAATTTCGTTTTGTGTCATTTTCTGTGACATCTCCTTTTAAATTAAAGCCGTGTAAAAATATTTCAATCTAAACACCGCAATAATGGCATATTATAACAAACAAATTTCGTTCAAGTCAATAATTAATTCTTTTTAAAATTTCTAAAACCAAACCATATTGGTTGTTTTGGTTTCTTTTGAGGTTCTTCAGGCTTTTCAACTGGTTGTGTTTTTTTAACATCTTCCTCAGTCCAACCTTCCGCTTGTTTGCGAGCCTCAATTTGATTTGGTGCAAAACCCGAAGCAATAATTAAAACTTCAACCGTATCACCATATTTCTTATCAATATCAACGCTCCATTTAATGTTACAGTTTTCATGAACCAAATTACGTGCCATTTCAACATAACTAGAAACTTCAGCCAAAGGTAATGTTTCATCACCCTTAATACACATAATCATACGAGTTGCACCACTAATACTGGTTTCAATCAATGGACTTGCAACCGCTTGTTTAATCGCTTCAAGAATACGATTTTGTCCTTGAGCACGACCAACGCCCATGTGAGCCAATCCAGCATCACCCAACACAACTTTAACATCGGCAAAGTCAACGTTCATCAAGACTGGTTTAACGATACCTTCTGATAAACCAATTACTGCTTGACGCAATGCTTCATCAGCCATTCTAAATGCATCCAAAAATGTTGTTTTAATTGAAGAATGTTCAATTAATTTTTGGTTTGGAACCACAACGTAGGCATCGACAAATTTTGCTAAATTTTCAATACCAATATCGGCATTCAACATACGATGGTTACCTTCAAAATTAAATGGCTTTGTTACCACAGCAACAGTTAAGATACCCATTTCTTTTGCCAACATGGCAACAACTGGAGCGGCACCAGTACCAGTACCACCACCCATTCCAGCGGTAATAAACAATAAATCAGCACCTTCAATCGCAGCACGGATTTCATCCGCACTTTCTTCAGCGGCTTTTTGTCCAACATCAGGTTTTGTACCAGCACCAAAACCATGAGTGGTTTTTTGACCAATACACAATTTTTGTTTTGCCTTGTTAACTGACAAAGCATTCTTATCCGTATTAATTGCAATAAATTCAACCCCTGGTAAATCTACATGAGATTCGACCATACGGTTAATACTATTACAACCGCCCCCACCAACACCGACAACCTTGATATTAACTACCGGTGGGTCGCCGAACACATCTTCAACTTGTTTGTTAGTTTTTAATTCAACTGCAGTTTCCAATTCGTAACTCATAAAATAATTTTAACGATTTTTTGCGACTTTGTAAAACATTTTTATGAAATTTTATCAGTCGATAATTTGATGCGCGATAGCAATCCATCAAACAAAGCAGTTAAAGCATAACCCATAAATGCCATCAAAATTACCATTAAATAGTGAACTTCATTCGTTAATGCAACCATACCAAACCAATTTGGGAAATAAACAATCAAAAGAACAGAAAGCACCACCACAACGACAAACATGATTCCACGGAAAATGTTAAATGGACGAATCATACGGTACAACATTGCAAATCCTGTTGTTAATACCGCATAAATTGTCATTGTGCGGAAAACGTTAGAATCTTGTAAGTCAAAAACGTCGAAAAATCTAAATAACATCAAAGCGCCAACAAATATTACTGCAACCAGCGCAGCAGACAACGAGATTTTCAGAATATTAAACATGAACTTTCCCTTAATCTGCTGACTATTCCGCTCCAATGCTAACATAAAGCCCGGAATACCAATTACCATGCTTTCTAGTAACAATAAGTTAGTAGTATCAAAGAAATACAAACCATTATTTGTAAATACACAAATCGCTGCCAACATAACTGTTAACAATGTTTTAAACAAAAACAAAGAAGAAGATTTTTGAACATTATTAACGACACGTCGTCCTTCCAAGACAACCTTTGGCATACTAGAGAAATTACTATCTAGCAAAACCAATTGCGAAACGTTACGTGCAGCTTCACTGCCTGATGCCATAGCAATCGAGCAATCAGCTTCACGCAGCGCCAAGATATCATTAACACCATCACCAGTCATCGCCACCATGCGACCACTGTTTTTCAACTCTTTAATTAATAACAGTTTTTGTTCCGGTGTTACACGACCGAAAATCGTATATTGTTTAGCCGCCGTACGAACTTCATTATTAGACAATCCATGTAACGAAATATATTTTTCCGCACCAACAACACCAGCACGACGAGCAACTTCGCTGACAGTAATCGGATTATCCCCAGAAATAATACGGATATCTACACCGTTATCAGCAAACCATTTAATGGTTTGTGGCGCTTCACGACGGATATTATCCTGTAAAGTAATCAATGCAACTGGTGACACAGTTCCAGGTAAAGTATCGTCTTTAATTTCACCAGCGCAACGACCAACACCCAATACGCGATAGCCTTGACTGGTAAATTTAGTAATAACCGTATTTAATTTAGTACTTAAATCGCTGAAGATAAATTCCGGAGCACCAATTACAAAAGTGCCTAATCCCGTTCCAAAGGTAACTGCCGACATTTTACGTGCCGAGGAGAATGGAAGAATCTTTTTCACTTTATAAGCACATTCTTGTCCGAAATAATCTTTTAAAGCCAATGAAGTTTGATTGTTATCTTCTAAAGCATAAAGCATTGAAGACATAACACGGTTAAAATCAATTTTTTTACCATTGTTCTTGATTGCAACGACATCAATAACTTTCATTGTACCATCAGTAATCGTTCCAGTCTTATCTAAGCATAGTGTATTAACACGCGCTAACATTTCAATACAGTACAATTCACGAACCCATGTGTTTTCTTTACCAAGGTTAATAACACCAACCATTAATGCCATTGAAGAAAGCAAGAACATACCCGCAGGAATCATACCTAAAATTGCCCCACTGGTTTGCGAAATAATTTTCAATACATTGTATGGTGCTAAATTTGTGATTGTAATAATTTGAACAGCAATTAATGCAATTGTTAAAATCGCGATAAAAACACCAATAACTTTAATGACAGATTTTAAAGAATTAAACAATTCGGAACGTGGCGCTACGTATCTTCCAGCCGTACTCGCAATACTTTGAATATAATTATCCTTACCAATTTTATCCACGTGATATTTACCTGTACCACTAACAACGAAAGACCCGGCCAACAAACGGTCACCAGGTTTCTTTTGCACCGGTACAGATTCACCAGTTAACAAACTTTCGTTAACTTCAACAATACCTTCCATTAAGACACCATCGGCTTGAATTTGTCCACCAGCCGACAATAAAACAATATCATCCAAAACCAAATCAGCAGGATATAAAACTTGTTTTTGTCCTTCACGCAATGCCGTTACACGAGAAGATGCAACCAAGGTTAATTTTTCAATTGTAAACTTTGCTCGCAATTCTTGAATAATACCAATTGCCATGTTAATTCCGAAAATTGCCAGGAACAATAAACTTGATGGTCGAATTGGAGTTATTGCATCGCCACCATCAGGCGGATTAGTTAAATATTCTGACGGGATTCCGCGTTGGAAAACAGTCATCGAATAAATCAATATCGCACCGATAATTATAGCTAGGATATTATAAAAAGTAAAAATATTAGTTAATAAAATTGCACCGACTGATTTAGTCGTACCGCGCTTTACATAATTAACTAAACAATCATCAATACGGCTTTTAACTTGAGCTGCCGTCAAACCAGTTTCCAAATTCGGTTTAAAACGATTTGGATGCGTTGGCGGATTTTTCTTCCAAGTTTTGGTAAACTTACGTTTGTATGCTTTAACTACACCACGATTTTGAGATGTAAAAACAGTCTCTGGAGTTGGTGTAATGGATTCCATATTTTCCATGATGGTTAGTTTACCATATTTACTATCTTCTAGCAAATAAACTTTCCAATTTACCCTGTTGATAAACCAACATTATGGGGCGTCCATGTGGACACAATGGTACATTTTTTGTCTTAAAATAATTGTCTAAAAACAATTCAATGTGCTGCATCGACAAAACATCACCCGCTTTAATACTTGCCTTACATGCTGCAGTCGCAACCTGATGACGAATCAAATCACTTAGTTTTTCATTCACCACAGCTTTTTCATTTAAAATGATTGTCATAAAATCTTTCAACGAAGCGTTAACCAAAATCGACGGTACCGCTGACACGCGAACCGAGTTCATACCGAATTCATCACAATCAAAGCCAAAACTTGACAGTGTTGGTTTTAACTCAATGAAACGTGCCAGTTCTTTTGGTGTTACATTAATAATCAACGGCGTTAATAAAACTTGAGAACGAACTTCGTGACTGTTAACTTCGTTAGTAAATTTATCATAATTAATTCTTTCCGCCATTGCATGCTGGTCAATAATCAGCAAAGCATCTGGTGTATTAACCAACAAATAAGTATCAAAAACCTGACCTAAAATTTTAAAAGCGGTATGTGGTAAAACACTGGTTTGTGTTGCGGCAATGTTCTCGTTGAAATTCATATGATTCAAAATATTCGGTGCCGATTTAACTTGGTTATCGCTATCAGCTAAAAGATTTAAAGATTGAATCACTACGTTTGCTGGTTCAGTTTGTTCAGCATTAAATGAATGTCCGACTGCAACTGGCGATACATTTGCGCCGCTTTCAGTTTCTACACTATCATGATTAATCGTTAGATTAGATTGGTCATCAACCGGTTTTGTATTTTCTGAAACGGGCTTAGTTAATTCAGTAATCTGACTCAAGAAAAAAGACTCCATCGTTTTGGTAATTGCTTGTCGAACAAAACTAATGATACTATCACGGTCATCAAAACGAACTTCACGTTTTTGCGGGTGTACGTTAACATCAACACGATTGGTTGAAACAGTAAAATGTAATACAAAAACAGGATACTCACGCATCGGTAAATAATTACTCATGGTTTCATTTATTACGGTAGCAATTAATCCACCATTAATCACACGACCATTAACAATCACAACCTGTCGGTCTTTATTAACTTTAGATAAACTCAAATCCGAAACATAACCAGCAACTTTTAATCCATCTACTGCATCATTTACTTCTACCAAATGTCTAGCATCAATGGCATAGATTTGTTGGATTAAAGTTGCTAACCCTTCACCACGGTAATCAAGGAGTAAATTACTATCGACATAATAACGTAATTTCAAATCAGGATGCGCAAAAAGAATCTCATGAACAATTTGTGTCACGTGATTTTTTTCCACATTGGCACTGTGTAAAAATTTTTTACGAACAGGAGTATTGTAAAACAAATTCGCAACACGTACAGTTGTACCTTGGTTTCCGCCGGTGAATTGTTTTTCGTTGTTTTGATTAATTGTAACAGCATATTCCTGTTCTTTAGTTTTAGAAGTAAAACTAACTTTCGCAACTGACGCAATTGAAGCCAACGCCTCGCCACGGAATCCTAACGAAGTAATATTGTCAATATCAGATGCGTTACTAATTTTACTAGTTGCATGTGGCATAAAGACTTTTGGTAATTCGCTTTCAGCAACCCCCTCACCATCATCAATCACAACAATCTCATCAATACCACCATT
This sequence comes from uncultured Clostridia bacterium, assembly GCA_946630785.1. Taxonomy (GTDB): domain Bacteria; phylum Bacillota; class Clostridia; order Christensenellales; family UBA1242; genus RGIG8050. The sequence goes on from CAMOZC010000011.1 coordinate 24,385, forward strand.
GTTGATTTGTACTGTGATTTGACTTGCATGAGCATCTAAAGAGTTTTCCAATAATTCCTTAACAATTGACGCTGGATTCTCTACAACTTCACCAGCTGCCAAACGATTATACACGGCTGGTGGTAAAACATTAATTACTTTCATTTTTATTTCCTTCTTTCATAATTCTTTTGGCATTTTGAATAATTACATCTGGTAATCCAGACAATTGGGCTACTTCAGCACCAAAACTGTTTTGTTCTTCACCCTTGACAACTTTATGCAAGAAAATAATTTGTCCATTCAGGTTTGAAGTTAAAACTTTGTAATTCTGTACTTGCGGATATGTACGACCTAATTCAATTAATTCATGGAAATGTGTTGCGCACAAAGTTTTACTGCCAATCTGTTCAATGATATATTGCAAAATTGCTTTGGCCAATGCATAACCGTCATTAGTTCCAGTTCCACGTCCAATTTCATCCAACAATAACAAACTATCCTTGGTCGCATTGTGCACGATATTTGAAACTTCGTTCATTTCAACCATAAAGGTAGATTTTCCTGTCATCATATCATCACTAGCTCCAATACGCGTAAAGACACGATCGGTCAACGGTATTTGTGCACGATAACAAGGTACGAACGAACCACAATGAGCCATAATCACATTCAAAGCCACGGTCTTCATATAAGTTGACTTTCCAGCCATATTTGGACCAGTAATTAGCATGGTGGTGTTTTCAGCATCTAAATCACAATCATTCGCAACAAATTCATTGATTGGTAAAACACTTTCCAAAACTGGGTGACGAGCATTTTCCAATTTTA
>CAMOZC010000012.1 GCA_946630785.1 uncultured Clostridia bacterium
TGGGTTTACATTCAAAAATTTTTTTATAATATAATTTATGCTTGTTTAATATTTTGGAGAAAAATAAAATGGCAAAAGAGAAATTTGAGCGGACCAAGCCGCACTGCAACATTGGAACGATTGGTCACGTAGACCACGGTAAAACAACATTAACTGCAGCAATTACAAAAGTATTGGCTGAAGAAGGCGGAGCAGCATTCACAGCGTATGATCAAATTGATAAAGCTCCTGAAGAAAAAGCACGTGGTATTACCATTTCAACATCACACGTTGAGTATGAAACACCGAACCGTCACTATGCTCACGTAGATTGCCCGGGCCACGCCGACTATGTTAAGAACATGATTACCGGTGCTGCTCAAATGGATGGCGCGATCTTGGTTGTTGCTGCAACTGATGGTCCAATGCCACAAACTCGTGAACACATCTTGTTGGCTCGTCAAGTTGGCGTTCCATACATCGTTGTTTTCATGAACAAATGTGATTTGGCTGACGATCCAGAATTACAAGACTTGGTTGAAATGGAAATCCGTGACTTGTTAACCAAGAACGGTTTCCCAGGCGATACTTGCCCAATCATCAAAGGTTCAGCTGCAAAAGCTTTGGCTGCTGCTCAAGCTGGTGACCGTAATTCTCCGGATTTGAAATGTATCTATGAATTGATGGCTGCTATCGACCAATACATTCCTGATCCAAAACGTGATACTGACAAACCGTTCTTAATGCCAGTTGAAGACGTCTTCACCATTACTGGTCGTGGTACTGTTGCTACTGGTCGTGTTGAACGTGGTCAAGTTAAAATCGGCGATGTTGTTGAAATCGTTGGTTTGGGCTCGAACAAAACCACTACCATTACTGGTATTGAAATGTTCCGTAAATCGTTGGATTCCGCAATGGCGGGTGATAACGCTGGTTTGTTGTTGCGTGGTATTGAACGTAAAGATATCGAACGTGGTCAAGTTTTGGCTGCTCCGAAATCAATTACTCCACACACCGACTTTACCGCTGAAGTTTATGTTTTGAAAAAAGAAGAAGGTGGTCGTCACACTCCATTCTTCAACGGCTATCGTCCACAATTCTACATCCGTACAACCGATGTTACTGGTGTAATCGAATTGCCAAAGGGTGTTGAAATGGTTATGCCTGGCGATAACGTAACAATGAGCGTTAAATTGATCTCTCCTGTTGCGATCGAAAAAGGTATGCGCTTCGCGATTCGTGAAGGTGGCCACACCGTTGGTTCAGGTGTTGTTGCTGAAATCATTAAATAATCGCAAAACACAGATTTTAAAAAGAGTCGAGTTATCTCGGCTCTTTTTTTGTTGCATAAAAAATAGTTATTTGCATGGCAAATTTTATGATATCATATTCATATGAAAAAAATTGTCTTAGATTGTTTAGGCGGAGATAACGGTTTGCCCGCGATGTTGGCGGGGGCAGTTACCGCATTAAAACGTAATCCTGAATTACAATTAATTTTAGTGGGCGATGCTGGCATCATTCAACCGCAAGTGGCTGAATTTGGCGACCGCGTCGAAATTATTGATACCAAAGTTAATATTACGATGGATGAACATCCTACAACAGCGATTCGTACTAAAACTGATAGTAGTTTGGTTTTAGGTTTGAACCAATTGAAAACTCGTGAAGATTGTGGTGCATTGGTTTCGGCGGGTTCGACGGGTGCTGTTTTGACGGGCGGATTTATGAAAATTGGTCGTATCGCGGGAGTTAGTCGCCCAGCGTTGTGTCCGTTCTTGCCGACTTTGATTGACGGACAAGAGTTTATGTTGTTAGATGCTGGCGCGAACATGGATTGCACTGCGGTACATTTAGTTCAATTTGCGGTCATGGCAAACGAATATAAAAAAGCAACCGGTATGGAAAAACCACGCGTGGCTTTATTGAATGTTGGTACAGAAGCAACTAAAGGTAACGAAGTTGTAAAACAAGCTCATGCGTTATTAGTTAAATTACGTGATGCCGGTATCATAAACTTTGTTGGTAACGTTGAACCTTATCAAGCTTTTAACGCTGAAGTTGACATAGTTGTCGCGGACGGCTTCTGGGGCAATGTCTTTTTGAAAACTACAGAAGGTTCGGTGAAATTTGTATTCAAGTCGTTAAAGCAAATTATTGCCAGCAGTTTTAGCGCGAAAATTGGTGCGTTATTTTTGGGTGGTAAATTGAAAAAATTTAAAGCTGAAAAAGCCGATAAAACCAATGCTACCATTTTCTTGGGATTAAAAAAATCAGTGGTAAAGATGCATGGTAATGCGGACGAAAGAAAAGTGGTTTCGGCTTTGGAATACGCCATGACTGTGGCGGATTTGAATTTGAATCAACGCATTGAACAGGCTCTTGCGCAAGTTGAACCCTTGCTAGGTGAAAATGCCTAAGCCACGTTTATTATTGGCGGCATGCTGTGGACCGTGTGCCACGGTTGCGGTTGAACGCCTTTCGGTTGATTATGACGTTACTTGTTTATTTTGGGGTAATAATTTAGATTCGCAAGAAGAATTTGAACGCCGCCTAGAAGGTTTGTACAAATTAACCGACAAAGTAATTGTCCATCCTTACCAACATGAAAATTGGCAAAATCAAAACTGTGCCCGTTGTTTCCGTTTGCGTTTGGAAAACGCTTTTGAATATGTACAAAAATTGGGGTTTGATTATTTTGCAACCTCATTGACAACCAGTCCACATAAGCCAGCGGCTTTGATTAATGAGATTGGTACCAGTATCGGTGGTGATAAGTATATTCCCAGTGATTTTAAAAAGAAAGATGGCTTTAAACGTAGTGTTGAATTATCAAAACAACTAAAAATGTATCGACAAAATTATTGCGGATGTGTTAAACCATAGTATATGGATTTTGAAGCAGGAAACTGTCCCAAGTGCCATGAGTACTTGTTGTTAAAACAAAAGACTCCGTTTTTGGTTTGTCCGAAGTGTGGGGAAACTATTTCGGCGCAGGCAGCGAATGCCATCGTTGAGAAACGTTGCGCCAATGCAGAACAAATTGATGCGGTTATCGCCGAGTGTGTTGCTTTGGAAATGACCTATGGCCCGGAATTGCCGTACATGCTTTTGTCCAAAATTGTTAATAATTTCCCGAACTTAGAAAAGCCAGCTTATTTAATGGTTAAATTGTCAGGTTATGAATCTGGTACGGTTTATGAATATTTGAAACATTTTGCGAATACCAAAAGTGATCCTAACAATGTTCCATGGGCAGAAAGTTTTTTGGATAATTGCTTGGATTATCAAACAGTTGATGCTGCTGATTTATTCCGTAGTTATGTACATAACAAAATTCGTAAAGAGAAACAGTCACATTACTTAGACATGATAGACCAACTGGTTAAGGAATATACGGCAAAATCGAATCAACCAGATTCGACAAAATGGTTGATGATGTTGTATATGATATCTAGTGTAGTCAATATTATTTTGTTGCCGATCATGATGATGTTATCCGGGTGGTTAGCACCAATTTTTGATTTTTATTACGGAATTAATATTATATTGTCAATTACAGTTGTTTCTGTCGAAGTATTATTAGTATTTTTACATCATAAAATTTACGGTAATCGCTTGAATATTTCACGGACTGAACGTTTGTGGATGGTAATCTTTATGTCGACAATGGTTTTTGCTGTTGGTTCCGTCGTTATGGGAAGTATTTGGAAAATTACATTTTAAATTATGAAAACACAAACATTTACCGTTAAACAAAAAACTAATGTCAGTTCGCTTATAAAAGCCAATCTATTAGGAGCGGGCTACGTTTTTGTGCAACAAATTTTGAAACGGAAAGATGTTAAGGTAAATGGCGTACGTGTTAATCGTGACGTAGCTTTGGCGGTTGGTGACGTGGTACAAATTTATTATGCGGACGATGCTTTGCGTACATGGCAACCATACCGCAAAATTTGGGAAGATGAGAATGTTGCCGTGGTCTTTAAATCGCAAGGTATTGAAACCAGCAGTCCCAACGGTGAGAATACTCTGGAGCGTTTATTAGGTTATACAGCGGTTCATCGTTTGGATGTTAATACTGAGGGGTTAGTAATTTTTGCCAAAAACCCAGTTGCTGAAATCGCGTTGTTGGATGCGTTTGCGAATGGTCAAGTACACAAAACTTATTTGGCTTTATGCTTCGGTACCTTAAACAAATCGCCAGTAACCTTAACTGGATTTTTGAGTAAGGATAAGGATAGTGGCACGGTTGTCATTGAGAAAACTAAACAGCCGGGGGCTTTACCAGTAAAAACAGTCGTGGAATATGTTCGTCCGAAAGGTGAGTTCTCGTTAATTAAAGTGCGTCCACTGACGGGACGTACTCATCAAATCCGAGCACATTTGGCAACCATTGGTTTGTACATCGTAGGTGATGGTAAATATGGTAAAGCTGAATTGAATCGTCTGTATCACCAAAACAAACAATGTCTTTGTGCGACCGAGATAGAGTTTGCCTTTCCACCACAGTCTTTGTTATACTATCTAAATGGACGAAAATTTACCGCAGAACCAACCTTCATCTGAAAATAAGTATGGACCTCGTTTTGTGCATTTGCATGTGCACACCGAGTATAGTTTGTTGGATGGTGCCGCACGTATTTCCAAATTAGTAAAGATTGCTAAGGAGCAGGGCGCGGGTGCCTGTGCAATTACCGACCATGGTAACATGTATGGCGCGTATAAATTCTATCAAGCTTGTAAGCAAAAAGATATTAATATCAAGCCAATTATTGGTTGTGAAATCTATATTGTTGATGATATGAATAAACGTGAACCGGGTGAACACCGTGGCCATATGATTTTGTTGTGTAAAAACAATACTGGTTATTTTAATTTATGTAAAATTAATACCGCGGCTTGGACCAAAGGTTTTTACTACAAACCAAGAATTGATTATGATTTTTTGGAAAAACATTGTGAAGGTTTGATTTGTTTGTCGGCTTGTCTAGCTGGACACATTCCTTATTATTTAAATTTAGATGAATACGACGAAGCGAAAAAATATGCGGTTCGTTTACAAAAAATGTTTGGGGAAGATTTTTATTTAGAATTGCAAGACCATGGTATCCCTGAACAAAAAAAAGTTAATGTTGGCATTTTGAAACTAGCCGATGAATTAAAAATTGAATTGGTGGCAACCAATGATATCCATTATCTTTACCGTGAAGATGCTGAAATGCAAGATGCTTTGATTTGTATTGGAACACAAAGAAAAGTGCAAGATACCGACCGCATGCGTTTTGAAACAGACCAATTTTATTATAAATCTGGTGCCGAAATGGCAGCTTTATTCCCAAATGTGCCCCGTGCAATCAGTAATACGGTTGTCATTGCTGACAAATGTAATTGTGATCCTTTTGCCCGTGCTGATTTGATTCCAGCGTTTACTTCACCTACAGGCGAAGATAACATTACTTATTTTAAGCGTAATGCTGAAGAAGGTTTAAAACGTCTTTATGGCGAAATCACACCGGAAATTCAAGCACGTTATGACAAAGAATTTCATGTCGTCGAAAGTCAAGGTTTTATTGATTATTATTTGATTGTTGCCGATTTTATGCGGTTTGCGCGTGAACACGATATTCCAATCGGTCCTGGACGTGGTTCAGGTGCGGGCTCTATTTTGGCGTATGCTTTAGGAATTACTAAATTAAATCCGTTAAAGTATAATTTACTGTTTGAACGTTTCTTAAATTTGGAACGCCGCAGTATGCCTGATTTTGACCTAGACTTCTGTAAGCGCCGTCGTGGTGAAGTAATTGAATACGTTATTGATAAATATGGCCGTGATAATGTTTGCCAAATTGTAACATATGGTACGATGAAGGCTAAAGCTGCAATTAAAGATATTGCGCGCGTGTTTGATGTACCATTTGCGGAAGTTGCGAAAATTACTAAACCCATTAAAATTAACCAAAAACAAAAGTCACCATATTTGGAATACATCTTTGGTTTAAAAGATTTGTCGAAAATTACCGACCCAGAAAAACTGGCCAAGGAAAAAGCCAAATTTGATGACTTGTATAAACCAGAGTTGGCGGAAATGTACAAAAACGATCCGACTGTAAAAAAGATTGTCGATATGGCAATTAAGGTTGAAGATTTCCCGCGTAACTGTGGTGTGCATGCGGCGGGGGTCGTAATTTGTAAAAGAATTGTGGGTGATGCTTGCCCGTTGGCAAAAAACGGCGACAAGGTTACGACACAATATGATAAGAACGAAGTCGAAGAATTGGGCTTCTTGAAAATGGACTTCTTGGGTTTGATTACCACGACCGATATTGATGGGGCGATTAAGGCTGTTGAACGTCAACTGGGTAAAAAAATTGATTTTTATAACATGGAATACAACGACCAAGAAGTTTACAAAATGATTGGTAATGGTGATACCGATGCCGTATTCCAGCTTGAAGGTGGCGGCATGAAGAAGTTTATGAAGATGCTGAAACCTGACTGTATTGAAGATTTGATTGCGGGAGTTTCATTATACCGTCCTGGACCCATGGATATGATTCCTGACTATTGCCGTAATAAACACCATCCTGAAATGACGGTTTATGAACATCCGTTGTTAAAGGATATCTTAAAAGAAACCTATGGTCAGATTGTTTACCAGGAACAGGTTATGCAGATTTTCCAAAACTTGGCGGGTTATTCGTTGGGACAAGCGGATATCGTTCGTCGTGCAATGGGTAAAAAGAAGGTTGCTGAAATGGAAAAGCAAAAAAAGATTTTCCTTTATGGCAGCGAAGAAATGAATATTAAAGGTGCGGTAAATAACGGTGTACCTGCCGACGTTGCTGCCAGTATTTTTGCTAAAATGGAAAAGTTTGCGGGTTATGCGTTTAACAAATCGCACGCGGCTTGTTATGCTTTCTTGTCTTATCAAACAGCGTATTTATTACATTATTACTATCCGTTCTTTATGGCATCAATGATCAGTAACCGTATTGATAAACGTGATGATATGACGCATTACATTACCGAAGTTCGTGTTAAAGGTCGTGCGGCAATTTTACCGCCGGACATCAATAAAAGTGCTGCGGAATTCATTGTTGAGTCGGATAACAAATCCATCCGTTTTGCCTTGTCGGCTTTGAAAAATGTTGGTGAAGGTGTAGTGGCACAAATTATTGCGGAACGTGAAGCCCATGGCGAATTCACTTCGTTTGTTGATTTCTGTAAACGTGCTCCGCTGGAAGCTTTAAATAAACGTTGTTTAGAAAGTTTAATTCTATCTGGTTGCTTTGACAATTTAGGTGCTTACCGTAGTCAATTAATGAGCATTTATCCAACCGTTGTTAAAGCGGTTACTAATGATAAGAAGGCTGCAAGTTCGGGACAAATGACTTTGTTTGCGGAAGCTGCTACCAATGATGTTGAAGTGACTTTGCCCAATATTAAAGATTATGACCAAAATACTAAATTACGTTTTGAAAAAGAATACGTGGGCATGTATTTAAGTGGACACCCGTTAGACCAGTATTTGGATTCATTTAACCAATTTAATTTTGATATCTCGAAAATGCCGAAAAATGATAACGAAGATGAAGAAGCAATGGGTGATGTTGTTTTGGAAGAAGATGACGAAGATGATAATACACCGGAATTTGAAGATGGCGATAAAATTACCATGGGCGCCTTGGTTAACGAAATTAAAAAGGTCTATACCAAAAAAAATCATGAAGAAATGGCTATCTTAACGGTAGAAGATTTGTATGGCACCTGCGATGTAATGATGTTTCCGAAGAACTGGGCACGCGTAAAAAACTTAGTCAGTGAAGAAAGCGTGGTTAAAATTTCGGGCAGTCTTTCAATGCGTGATGGTCAAAGTCCGATTGTGATGGCGGATACTTTGGAACTCTTAGACCAAAAAAAATCAGCCCCAATGGAAGTCCCCGTTGCTCATCAAAAGAAATTGTATTTACGCTTTAATTTACAAGACCCAGTTGTGAAAGCCGACTGTTTTAATGCCTTAACTTCTTACAGTGGCGATATCCCAGTTGTTATTAAAGACACAGCCTCGGGGAATGCGTTTGCTCCCGAAATTAAAATTCGCGAATGCAAAGCCATTCTGTATGAATTGCATCAAATTTTGGGCGAAGAAAACGTTAAATTACAATAATTAAATTTTGTAAAGAGATTGTTGCAGAATTCATTGTTTTGTGCTATGCTTTTCCCCATGATGCAAAAGAATGAAAATATTCGTAACGTAGCAATCATTGCGCACGTTGACCATGGTAAAACTAGCCTGGTAAATGAACTATTAAAACAGGGTGGTGCTTTTAATGACCACCAAGTTGTTGCTGACCGTGTCATGGATAGTAATGCTTTGGAACGTGAACGTGGAATTACGATTTTGGCAAAAAACTGTGCTGTGCGTTACAAAGGCGTGAAAATTAACATTGTTGATACCCCCGGGCATGCTGACTTCGGTGGTGAAGTTGAACGTTCTTTGAAAATGGTTGATGGCGTTTTGTTGGTGGTTGATGCTTATGAAGGACCAATGCCGCAAACACGTTTTGTGTTGCAAAAAGCTTTGGAATTAGGACATAAAGTAATTATTGTCATTAACAAAATTGACCGTCCAGATGCACGTATTAAAGAAGTTGAAGACGAAGTCTTGGCTTTGTTGATGGACTTGGAAGCCAGTTCAGAACAATTGGACAGTCCATTTGTATATGCTAGTGCCCGTAATGGTGTTTCAGGTTTGACTGTCGAAAGTGCGACTAAAGATATGCAACCATTATTGGATAAGATTATTGAATATTTACCAGCACCAGAGTTTGACGATGCTGGTAGTTTCCAAATGTTGGTTTCTGCAACTCAATACAGCGAATATGTTGGCAAAATGGCTGTCGGTAAAGTTACCAGTGGTCAAATGAAAGTCAATGCACCAGCAGTGCGCGTTAACTATCATGATGAGTCTGTAAAGAACAACTTCAAAGTTACCCAAATTTGTGAATTCATGGCTATGAACAAATTACCAATTGAAAAGACCGAAGGTGGTGATATTGTTTGTATTTCTGGTTGTGCTGATGTTGGTATTGGTGATACCATTTGCGACGCTGCTAATCCGGTGGCTTTGCCATTTACTAAAATCAGCGAACCAAGTGTTGAAATGACTTTCTTAGTTAATGACAGCCCATTAGCGGGTAAAGAAGGTAAATTTGTTACCAGCCGTCATTTACGTGACCGCTTGTACAAAGAGGCCGATAAGGATTTAAGTTTGAAAGTTAGTGATACTGACTCAACTGAAGCTTTTAAAGTTGCGGGTCGTGGCGAAATGCACTTGTCGATTTTGATTGAAAACATGCGTCGTGAAGGTTACGAATTCGCCGTAAGTATGCCAAAGGTATTGTACAAGAAAGATGAAAACGGTAAAATAATGGAACCAATGGATAAAGCCTTGATTGATGTTCCAGAAGCTAGTATGGGTGCGGTAATGGAAAAAATGGGTGCACGTCGTGCGGAATTAGTTACGATGACACCACATGGCAGCCGATTAAAATTAGAATTCATTATTCCAGCGCGAGGTTTATTCGGTTATAAAAGTGAATTGTTAACCGACACTAAAGGTGAAGGTGTTTTAAATACCATCAGTAATGGTTACGACTATTACAAAGGTGATATTGCTACACGTCAATCGGGTAGTTTAATTGCTTTCGAAGATGGTGAAAGTAATGCCTATGGTTTGTACAACGCTCAAAACCGTGGTGCTTTGTTTATTGGTGCTGGTGTGACCGTTTATGGTGGTATGGTTGTTGGTTCCAATCCTGCTGGTGATGATATTACAGTTAACGTCTGCAAGAAAAAGGAATTAACTAACATGCGTTCCAAGAGCAGTGATGAAGCGCTACGTTTAACACCGCCGTTGGTCTTTACCTTAGAAGAAGCTTTGGAATTTATTAACGAAGACGAATTATTGGAAGTTACCCCAAAGAATTTACGTATTCGTAAAATTGAGTTAGACCATGGTAAACGTTTACGTCAACGTGGTAAAATTATGCACTAAAAAGTTCCATTTTCACACATACTTGTTTTGTGGCGAAAAGAGGAGTGATTAAAGGAGCAATTATTTTAAGCGCAGCCGGCATTATTTGTCGGCTGCTTGGCGTTTTGTTCCGAATTCCATTATCTAATATAGTTGGCAACTATGGGATTGGTTTGTACCAATTAGTCTTTCCTCTATATTCTTTATTGTTAATCATTTCATCGGCGGGTATCCCGGTAGCGTTGTCAAAAATGATTGCGCGTGTCTGTGAACAACAACAGCAGGCTAAACGCATTTTCGTGAACGCTTTGCTGGCGTTATTAATTATTGGCACCATCATTACTATTTTGTTTTTCGCTTTAGCACGTCCTATCGCGGCGTGGCAAGGTAAAGCAGAAATTTGGCCGTTATATATGGCGATTGCTCCTGCCATCAGTTTTGTTTGTGTGATATCGGCTTATCGCGGTTATTTTCAGGGATTAAACAATATGATTCCCACGGCAATTTCACAAATTGTGGAACAGTCTATAAAAGTAGTAGCAGGATTAGGCTTGTCATTTTGGTTGATTCGTTATGGGATTTTATGGTCGGTTTTTGGTGCTATCTTGGCGGTGGCAATTTCTGAATTAACTGCAACGATTTTATTAGTAGTGGTTTACCATGTGCATACACGACGAGTTGAGCAAATTTCTGTTAAAGCAAATTGTGAACGATTATTATCTTGGAATATTATTCAACAAATATTTCGGATAGCAGCACCAATCATGGTGATGTCATTAGCTTTCCCTGTAGTACAATTATTTGATAGTTTTTACATTGTTAACGCGTTAAAACACAATGGTGTCGGACAGGCAACAGAGTTGTATGGCATCGCAACTGGTGCAGTGCATACTTTGATTAATTTACCGAGTGTGGTTGGTGTCGCGTTGGCAACCGTCATGTTACCTGCGGTGTCAAGGTCTTTTAAACAAGGTAATTTAAAAATGATGCATCGGCGTGTTTGGTTGGCGTTAGGTTTTATGACTTTGTTTGGTTTCGGCATCGTTGTTGGCTTAAATCTTTTGCCACGTTGGATTTTGAATTTACTATATCATCGGGCTTTTGCTAATCATCCCGACGAATTATCAACTGCAGTTTTGTTGTTAAGAATTGAAAGCTGGGCGGTAATTTTAATTGGTTTAACGCAAATTATCGGTAGCATTTTACAAGGAATGGATTATGAAAAAGTCCCAATGTGGGCGCTGATTGTTGGCGGTGCAGTTAAAATCGTTTTTGAAATTATCGCGTTAAAACAACTGGGTATTATGGCGGTTAGTATTGCTAATTTGTTATGTTTTAGTGTCGCCACAATGATTAGTGGCAGTGTTTTGATTAAATTAATGTTGCAACGGAAATAACCAAGGTATGCGAAAAAGTGATTTAATCATGGAATTTAGTGCCGAATTTGGCACATCAAAAAAGGAAGCCAAAAATATGGTGAATTGGTTGGAAGACCAAATTGCCGACGGAGTTAAAAGTGGCGATGAGGTCGTTTTGGATATTGGTAAATTTCGAATGAAAAAAACGGCTGCTCGTCAAGGTCGTAACCCATTAACGGGGGAGTCAATTAAAATTAAAGCGAAAACCAAACCAGTTTTTCGTCCCAGTAAAAAATTTAAAGATTATTTAGAAAAATAAAAAACACCGCCAAAGTGACGGTGCTATTGGTGTTGGAACACGGATCGGTCGTTTTCCAAAAAACGGTGGTCAGTCTAATGGCTCGATCTGGCGTCACTTAATTAGCTCGGCGAAAACTGTTTAGTGCTGCTTGGTTCCCCATCTGACACGATTCACAATCTCATCGACTACTAAGTCGTCAAACGTCAACACCGCTAGAGTCTGTCCAACATTAATTGGTACGCGCTCTCAGCCGTGCGGTCAATCCCGGTTAGCGCACGGGTTACAGGCAATCGCTAGTTGCCCATTTATCCAACATGTTATTGTAGCATAAACCAAAAGATATTGCAAGTAATCCATGTTCATGTTATAATCAAAAGATGATTCATGACTTAGAAGCCGAACAATCTGTAATTGCAGCCGTATTATTGGATAACGACTGCTTGGAAGTTTTTACGCGCTTAAAACCTTCACATTTCTATGCCAAGGCACACCGCACAATTTATCAAGCGATTTGCGATTTAACCAATAAAAATATTGCGGTTGACTTGGTTACTTTGTCAGAGCGTTTAAAATCAATCGGTAAGTTGGAAGAAGTCGGTGGTAATGAATACTTAGCCAATTTAATGGACGTGATTCCGTCGACTGTTAATTTCCGTCACTATGTTGCAATTTTACAAAAGGATGAAACCTTGCGTCGTTTGGAGAGTGCCGCAGCGGAAATTTCTAAGTCATTAAGTAAACCAGATCAAGAATTTGAAGATGGTCATGCCGCTTTGCAATATGCTGAAAAATTAATCTTCGAAATCAGTAAAGAAGATGAACGTAAAGAATTAACTAAATTGGCGGGTGAGTTACCCACTGTAATGAATAATTTTGATTTGGTACAGCATAATCCTGAAGCTTTACGTGGTATCCGTACTGGTTACAACGTTTTGGATAGTGTTACCAACGGTTTACAAAAGGGTAACCTAATTATTATTGGTGCGCGCCCCAGTGTCGGTAAAACCAGCTTTGCAATGAACATTGTTTTACATGCGGCCTTAAAGGAAAAAGCCAAAGTTGCGGTGTTCTCGTTGGAAATGAATAAAACCGAATTGACTAACCGTGCGATTTGTTCAGTGGCTCGTGTTTCGTTATCGCATGCTTTACATGGTGAATTAACACCCGAAGAATGGACACGCTTGTGGGATGCTAATGCTAAATTGCAAAAGGCCGATATTTTTTTGGATGCCAGCGGTTCGATTACTGCCGCTGAAATCATGCGTAAATGTATGCGTTTGAAACGTGAACATGGCTTGGATTTAGTCATGATTGATTACTTAGGCTTGATGGCGGCACCCAATGCTAATGGTCGTGAAAGTCGTCAAGAGCAGGTTGCTGCCAATAGCCGTATGATGAAGATGATGGCTAAGGAATTAGGAATTCCAGTTTTACTATTGTCGCAATTAAACCGTGGTATTGAATCACGTACTTCCAAAAATGAAAATGATGAACCAATGTTATCCGACTTGCGTGAATCTGGTGCGATTGAGCAAGATGCGGATATCGTCATGTTTATTCATAAACCCAAAACGGAAACTCAAAGTGAACAAAACCAACACAGCCGTGACTATGAAGCTAAAATCATTATTGCGAAAAACCGTAGTGGTCCGACGCCATATTTCAAATTACAATTTATTGGCGAGTTGACAACGTTCTTGAATCCAGAAGATGTTAGCAAAACCAATGGAATTGCAAGTGTGCCGGTACCAGCCACTAAAGTTAAAACTGATTTGCCGGAAATTGTACCATTGGCAAACCCTTCTGACATTAACGACGTATTTTAAAAATTAATATAAAAAAGCCACTTGGGATAAGTGGCTTTTTTTGATTGTTGTTTTTTATTATTCGGCTGGTTTATCGTTAACATTGGGTTCTTCAACTTTTGGTTCGGCTTTGACATCGTCAACAATATTGTCAGCAATACTGTCATATTCGTATTCATTGGCGCGGTGTAGTTCGTAACCGTGTTTTTGTAAATCATCATCTTCAAGGATTTTCTTGGCAACGTCTTCAGCGTTGACTTTGTTGTTTTCAATGTTGGTTTTAACGGTATCTTTAATCTGTTTCGTTTTCTTGGCTGCGATTTTTGCTAAACGGACAAAAAGCGGATACGACCATACGATTGCACCCGCCAGTCCGCAAACAATGCCAGCAATTAAAGCCCAAATGGGATTGGTTGGAATAATTATTACCAATAAAAAGCATAACGCACCAAGTGTGAATAAAATACTTTCAATGATTGCTAATAATGATTTAAAATCCAATTTTCCCAATTTCATAATGCTTTAATTATTTTGCTGGTCTGTTACCACAACCTGGACATCCTTCACATCCCATTGAAACATACCTCCTTGTACATATATATTAACAGTATTTAAAAATAGTTGCAAATTGTTTACTAACTTTTTTTTGCCATGTATACTATGGCATATGGAATTAGAAACACCTGCTGTGATTTATGAAGATAACCATTTGTTAGTGGTGATTAAACCGCAAAACGTGCCGACAATGGCGGATAGTTCACATGACCAAAGTTTACAAGAAGCTTTAAAGGCATATACCAATGGTTTTGTTGGGATTGTTCATCGTTTAGACCGTGTGACAGGTGGTGTCATGGTTTTTGCCAAAACCAGTAAAGCAGCTTCACGTTTAACCGAACAAATTAAAGATGGTACTTTTAAGAAAACTTATTATGCCGTTGTGCGTGGTGTACCAAAAGAGCGTACGGCTACTTTGGTAAACTGGCTGGCTAAAGATGAAATTCATAATACAGTGGCGGTCGTTCCGCAAACAACCAAAGGAGCCAAACGTGCTGAATTAACTTATCAAACCATTAACACGGTTGATGGGGATACATTGATTGCGGTGCAGTTGGAAACTGGACGTTCACACCAAATCCGTGTTCAAATGAAACACATTGGCAACCCAATTGTTGGTGATGCACGTTATGGTGGCAAACGTGCTGGTGTTAAGGATATTGCTTTGTGGGCGTATCAATTGGAATTTGAACACCCAACCACGCATGACCATTTAAAATTTATTGTTAATCCACCCGAAGATGGGGCATGGTCTAAGTTTGATTTCAGGAGAAAGCATCAGTGAGAATTTTTGCTTTGTCCGATTTCCATTTGTCATTTGGCGTTGATAAACCAATGAACATTTTTGGTGAGCATTGGCAAAATTATGAGGCTGAAATCCAAAAAAATTGGAATGCGCAAATTGGTCCTGATGATATTGGAATTATTGCCGGCGATATTTCATGGGCGATGCGCATGGAAGAAACGCAAGCTGATTTTGATTTTATTCGTAAACTAAATGGTACGAAAATTATTATTCGCGGTAACCATGATTACTGGTGGAAAAGTATTTCTAAAATTCGCGCTTTCGTTGGTGACAGCATTAAAGTCTTACAAAATGATAGTGTGACGATTGGTGATACGATTTTTGTTGGTACTCGTGGTTGGCAAACACCAGAACGTAATCGCGCACAAACCGATGAAGATAAAAAGATATATGACCGCGAAGTCATGCGCTTTGAATTATCTTTGCAAAGTGCGGGTGAAAAAGGTGATAAGAAGTTAGTCGCAATTTTACATTATCCACCATTTAACTGTATGCGTGATGATTCGCCATTTACTAAGTTATGTGAAAAGTATCATGTGGATGCTGTGGTTTATGGACACTTGCACGGTAAGGGCGGTCGTGGTGATTTGGTGTATACGAAAAACGGTATTAAATATTATTTAACCAGTACGGATTTGTTGCGTCATAATCCAGTGGAAATCAAATTATAATTTGTCGATAATCACGTTTTGTAACATTTTTGCATAGATAGCGGTATGTTATTGGAATTTACCAAAATGCAAGGAGTCGGCAACGACTATATCTATGTTGATGCGCGTCAGCAAAAGATTGAACAGCCCGCACACTTGGCGAAACAATTAAGCGACCGCCATTTTGGAATCGGTGCGGATGGCATTGTGTTAATTTGTCCGCCCGAACTTGGTGCTGATGTAACAATGAGTATGTATAACGCCGATGGCAGCGAAGGTTTAATGTGTGGTAATGCTGTGCGTTGTGTTGCACAGTGGTTAATTGAACGCAAAGAAGTTACGGGTAACCTTGTGCGGATTGCAACCAAAAGTGGTGTTAAAATTGTTCGGCGCTTGCGTGATAATTATTTCAGCGTTGACATGGGAACGGCTACTGTAGAAAATGTCCAACTGGCTGGTATGCATGATTTGACCGCCGTTTCCATTGGTAATTCGCATGTTGTGTGGTTTCCTAAATTTGAAATTGTCAATTATGATATCAAACGGTTAGGGCGTCGCTTGGAACATAGCAAATTGTTTCCGCAGGGAACTAATGTTGAGTTTGTGCGCGTAATTGGTGATAACCAATTACAAATGCGGGTTTGGGAACGTGGCAGTGGTGAAACGTTGGGCTGTGGCACGGGAGCATGTGCGGCGGCATTGGCCAGTGTTGTACGTGGATTTTGTAACCGTGAAAAATTAATTCGCGTGTTACTACCTGGCGGTGAATTAATCGTTGATTGTATGCATGAACATGTGCGTTTGTTGGGACCGGCTTGGACTGTCTTTCACGGCGTCGTTGAAGTTGATGAGGGTATCCATGAAAATTAACCGTAATTATTTAAAACTGTCAGAAAATTATTTGTTTAGCGAAGTAGCCAAGCGAACGCGTGATTTTCAAGTGGCACACCCGGACGTAGCCATCATTAAATTGAGTATTGGCGATGTATCACGACCATTACCGGCTGTGGTGGTTAAAGCCATGAAACAAGCTTGTACCGAATTAGGACACGCTAAAACTTTTCATGGTTATGGACCTGAACTTGGCTATCCGTGGTTGCGTGCTGCCATTGCCGACTTTTACCGCGAACAATATCAGGTGCAACTTGACACTGACGAAATTGTGATTAGTGACGGTGCTAAAAGTGATTTGAGTAACTTACTGGATATTTTTGATTCGCAAGCATCTGTGGCAATGTGTAATCCGGTTTATCCAGTTTATTTAGAGAGTAATTTAATGCTGGGACGTACGCCACAATTTTTGCCCGCGACGGTGGCAAATCAATTCTTACCTTTACCAGATGAAACAATTACGGCGGATATCGTCTATTTGTGTAATCCCGCCAATCCCATGGGTGTTTGTTATAATCGTCAACAACTGCAACTGTGGGTTAATTTTGCCCGTGAACATCACGCGGTCATTATCTATGATGCCGCTTATGCCTGTTTCGTTAGTGGTGTTGATTTACCACGGAGTATTTATGAAATTGATGGAGCGCGCGAATGTGCCATTGAAGTCTGTTCTTTTTCTAAAATGGCGGGTTTTACTGGTGTGCGTTGTGGTTATACCATTGTGCCAAAAAAATTGCTTACCCGTGATGGTGTTAGTTTGAATCAATTATGGCGTCGCCGACAAACTACTAAATTTAACGGGGTCAGTTACATTGTACAACGTGGTGCGGAAGCAGTTTTTACAGTGGCGGGGTTGCAGGCAGTGCAAAAGAATCTTGCTTATTATCGGCGCAATGTGCGGATGATTTTTAAAACTTTGGATGAGTTACAATGGTCTTATGTTGGTGGCAAACATTCGCCTTATGTGTGGGTACGTTGTCCAGGGGCACGAGGTGCCTGGGAATGTTTTGATTTCCTTTTGAACGAAGTTGGTATTGTTTGTACACCGGGAATTGGCTTTGGCACGGCAGGTGAGAATTATATCCGCTTAACTGGTTTTAATTCCTATGCCAATACCCGTCTTGCTTGTCAACGTTTGCTAAAATTAAAGCAAAATAAAAAGCACTAATTTATAGTGCTTTTTGTTTGATTAATTAAAATTTAATTAACAGTTCGTGCGTGGACATTCCCAGCAATTGTGTGGGGCATGACATTCAAACTCTGTGTTGTTTTGGTCTTGCTGTTCACGTTTGTATCGTGCTGTATCATCCAAAAGTTTTTTATACGCTGTGTCATTTAACAAATCAATGTGTGCCCATGCTTCAATAATATCACCTTGTAATTTGCAAGATGATTTACAAAACTGATTTGTTGATATTTTGGTTTTCTTGTGCTCCATGTTTAGCTCCTTTTTTTATTACGACATTTTAATACAATCGAATCATAAAATCAAGACCATATTGAAACTTAATTCCCCAAAATTAAACGGCGCCAAGCGGCGATTAAATCTTCATCGGTGCGGTAAATGCTGCGGTTGGCAGCGGACGGAGAAGGTAAATTGATAATTTGCATTTCGGCAGGGAAGCAACCTTGCCAATGTTGCATAAAATCGGTATAGGCTTTTTTTGACGTGATAAAAATACGGTGGATGTTTGTTCCTTTGATGATATGCGGTATATCTTGAAATACGGCGTTGATAATATTACTGTCTAGCGAACTGCCAGGTTTTTTCATTTGGCAACTAACATAAACATCAGATAAGGCAAG
Organism: uncultured Clostridia bacterium; assembly: GCA_946630785.1. Lineage (GTDB taxonomy): Bacteria > Bacillota > Clostridia > Christensenellales > UBA1242 > RGIG8050. The sequence goes on from CAMOZC010000012.1 coordinate 18,190, forward strand.
ATGATGTTGCTTAATTAGTTTTATTTTGGTGGCAATGTCGGCGTTAACGAAATCTTCATGATAAAGTGCAGATAAAATTTTCCAGAAGCGGTTGGTTGGATTACCATAGAAAAATTGATTTTGTCGCGATAAAACACTGGGTGCGGAGCCGAGAAATAAAATTTCACTATCCGCTTGGACCAGTGGCGCAAAACTGTAAATAATATTGTCTGTCATGGCTTATTTAATTTTTCTGCCGTCGGCAAAGGCTTGTCCGACTTTGGTACCTAACGTGTAATAGCCGTGTCCCGCGGGGTCGTAAGTAATTGGATGGAATTTATTTAAATCAATTTTACCGTCGGTTAAAATACTTTCGTCGGCAATAACATTTTCAATGCGGAAGAAATATTTTTCATCGTCAACAATTTTGATTAAAGTGCATTCCAAAGTTAATGGTAATTCATTAATGATAGGAGCGTTAACAAGATTACTTTTGGTGGTTGTCCAGCCTGTTTTGGCAAACTTGTCTGGTGTGTTGTTGGCCGAAACAATGCCAACATAATCGCAAGCTGCCACGTGGTTGGCATCACCCATTGCGATGGTACAAGCTTGATTAATTGCCAAATTAGCGGTGGTTTTGTGTGTACTCAAACAAATCATAATTTCGTCATTGTTGGCAATTCCGCCCCAAGCCGCGTTCATCGCATTCGGTTGTCCGTTCTCGTCATAAGTAGCAATAATTAAAACTGGTTGTGGAAAAATGTAAGTTTTTACTCCTAAAGATTTTTTCATCATACCTCTTGTTGGTTAAAACCAATTGATTGTAACATGCAGGCATGATTAACGCAAATTTAATAAAACCATAGTCAAAACCGCGTTGCATGTGTTAAACTATGAACGCGTCCCCGTAGTTCAACGGATAGAACAGACCCCTCCTAAGGGTCAGATGAGAGTTCGATTCTCGCCGGGGACACCAAGTTAAAATCAAATCAAACAGATTAAGAATATTTTTAACGTGCAAGCGACAAAATAAAGTATGCGCAAATTATTGTTGGTGACAATGTGTTTGTTGAGTGCGGTGGCGACTTTGTTCATGGGTGCCCGCAAGGACGTTATTAGTTGGGGATTATCCTATCCGCAAAATCATACTACCCCCACGGTCAGTGCGGTCGGCGCCGCATTGTTACAAAAATATGATGGACTGTATGTGGGCGACACAACACAGAAACAAGTTTATTTAACTTTTGATTTGGGATATGAAGCGGGTTATACCGCCGAAGTTTTGGATTTGCTGCAAGAGTATCGAATTAAAGGCTTGTTTTTCTTGTGTGGCAATTATTTGCAACAAGCTGATTTAATTGCCCGCATGCAAAATGAAGGACACCAACTTGGTAACCATACCGATAAACACCGTGATTTGCCAACGTTAAATGAAGACGCAATTCGCAAGGATTTAACCGACTTGCAATTACCCGTCACGCCGAAATTCTTCCGACCACCACAGGGGCGTTTTGACGAAAAGACCTTACGTGTGGCACAAGCCGTTGGCTTGCGGGCGGTGTTATGGAGTGTTGCCATCGCAGACTGGCAACGAACACCCAAATTAGATGTGACGGCTTGCACGCAGAAAGTTTTGTCGCGGGTGCATCCAGGCGCAATTATGTTGTTTCACATTACCAATCCCGGTACTCCGGAAATGTTGCGCGCGTTGATTCCTGCTTTGCAAGCACAGGGCTACAGTTTTGGCGTTTTGGATTAAAACACCGTAGTAGGGCAGTTCCATGAAAAGTTGTCAAATGTCTTGACGAACTGTTGCGAATAAGGTAGAATAACTTTATTCCCATGGAAGTTTAGCTCAGTTGGGAGAGCAACTGCCCTACAAGCAGTAGGTCATAGGTTCGAGCCCTATAACTTCCACCAAAATCAAAGTCGACAATCGTCGGCTTTTTTTATTTTAATTGGACAGGTGGGTGGCGTGTGTGTTAAAATAATTTGCGCGGGGATATAGCTCAGTTGGTAGAGCGATACGTTCGCAACGTATAGGTCGTGGGTCCGAGTCCCGTTATCTCCACCAAAGATATAAGTAAACAAAAAGCCCGACATGTTGCCGGGCTTTTTCGTTGTTCGTTATTTTTGAAGAGTATCGTCCTTGCTTTGTTTTAAGCCGACTGGTTTGATGTTTAAACGTTTAACGCGGTTTTTAGCACAAGTTGAAACTTTAAAACCTTCGCGAGAGGTTTCATCGCTAATCATGCCATAACTTTGGATATGGGCTTTTTGGCAAGCGCTTTGAATGGCGGTACCAAAACGGTAAGACATATTTTCAAATGAAACGGCACGGAACATTTGTTGATTGTCAGCGGTGGTTAAAGTTGGCAAAAATTTATTTAAATCTTGAATGAATGCTTTTTCGTCAGCATGTAAACGGTTAGCCATGTCGATGAAATAGTTATTCATATTGATATGTAAAGTGGTATTTGTCAAAGGTGCTTTGGCGTTAATTTTAATCTTGTTCATGTTCATAGAGTTAACAAAAACATCTTTAACTGGGAAATCAAAGTTTTGGTCTAAATCAAGATTAATGTGGTCTTCTGGATTAACAAAACGGAAATCCAAATTGCCACGGTCGTTATTGTAATATGAAACCGTATTGAATTTTTTTGTTTCTCCTTTTTGGTTGGTCTTTTCTTCTGGGTGACATAAGTAATTAACGTTATCGAATTTAACAATGTAATCTTTGTTCATTTTTTCTCCTTTAAAATTATAGCCGGAGTATAGCATAATGCTTTAACGAAAGTCAATGTTGGTGGAAAAAATAATTACCAAAAATCGCGTTAAAAACCGAAATCATTGTGTTTTTTGCCCGGGTATCTTGAAAATTAATTTGTGGCGAAGTATACTTCCTGCATGAGTTTGAAAATGATTAAAGTTGTTTTGCCGACCGCCAAGGAATTGGAGGGACGTACAATTATTGCTTCCGACTTCGCCGTGGCGTGTGGGGCGCGTTTCCGTGAGTTTACTTGTGAAGAAGATGGCAATTTGAAATTGCGTTCTGGTTGGAATGAAAACGATTTTAATTTGAACTGTGCTTATGCAGCAACCAGCACTGTGGTTTGTAAGCGTCGTGACGGAAAAAACCATTTCCGCATTAAAGCTAAATTTCCGTCCAATGACGCTAAATTAAATTTCCGTGATGATGCCAGCTTAGAATGTCACGCGGGGGACCATGCTTTGGCGGCGCTATTTAAATTTGAAAATCCAGAATCAATTAACATGACAGTTGAAACTAATCCGCAATTTAACAATCGTATGGGTGTGGTTAAGGTTGGCGATAAAACTTTAACTGTACCACAAACATACGCTGGCTCTAATTTGTCAAAAAAACTGGAAAGTATGTACAAGAAAGGTCAATTGCAACAGGTTGGGACCTTTACCATTGATGGTTTAGCAACTGCGATGAACCAAATGGCTGGCGATAACTGTGACGCTTTGAACCAACCAATTGACCCAGTAGTTTGTCCGCGCTTTACTATCGACGGAGTTGATTATGTGCGTAAAAATTTTGCTAAAGCAAAATTGATGCGTCGTCCCGATGGCGAAGGCGACTTCACAATGGAAAACGGACGTTTCAGTAATGGCACAATTGCCAGCGAAGGCAAACCTTGTTGGTTTAAGTGTGAACCGTTAACTGGGGTGAAAAATCTGGACGGCAGTATTACCTGTCTGAACGCAGTTTTGCCTTTGCAATTAGAAGAGGAAGAAATCTTTGAAGCCCTTGTCGAAAATGAATTTTTGGTTAATCCAACTTTGCGTGCCAAATTTGAACGGGGCGATGGTGTTAACATGCACGTGCCAACTTTGAGTGGTGGCAAATTTTTGAATCAAGTTTTCTTGCCGGAAATTTTACAAAGCGTGGGACTGGATTTGGAACAAGTACGCCAAGAACGTGTAGTTAGTAATTTATAATTTTCGTCAATAAGTTCGGCGCTAAGAACCCCTTGTGATTTGTGTGGAGTGGATGGTATACTGTCAGTAGTATTTGTCAAAGTGCAAATACTATTTAAGGAGAAAAACAAATGTCAAAAAAATCAATTATCGCCATTTTAAG
>CAMOZC010000013.1 GCA_946630785.1 uncultured Clostridia bacterium
TTATAAATATATGTAGAAAAATATATCTTAAACACCAAGAAGCATTTGATTTAATTTTTGAAAATAAACCAGATTTAATCAGTGACATTTCGGATTATATCTACAGTTATTTGCTTAAGAATGCTGATAAATTTAATATAAATGTTTGGGACAATCACAACAAAAACTGTGTTAGATTTACACCAAATGAATTAGTTAAAGTATGCGGTCAAATGGGAAATGGTTGGGCATACCAAACAAACTTAATTGGTTTTGAATTTCAAATAACTGAAGCATACGGAGTAAACCTTGCCGTAATTATTGGTCCTGCCGATGCTCAATATGAAGAGTATCGACAAAAGATATTGGACGTAGCTATAAATCATAACTTTAAGATGAAAGGCAAAATTTTACGTAATAAATGGAAAACCATTACAACAACCAATTTTATTTCTAAAGAAAAGTTAGACATGAATATTGAAGATATCGAGGGAAATCTTAATATTGAAATTGATAAGTACGTTAAAAATACTATGCCAGTAATAGTTTCTAATTTACTAGAAGCTTTCTAGACTTTAAACAATGCTTTTATCATAAAAGATTCGGATTAGGTTTGGAATGGCAGGGGTAGCAGGATTCGAACCTACGATGAATGGGTCAGAGCCATTTGCCTTACCGCTTGGCGATACCCCTAGGAGTGAGCGTGGCGAACGAATAGGGCGTATCTGGCAATTTACTTGACAGATACCCCATTATAAAGTACCGGCAATTTGCCGATACCCCACTTTTCTATTATAGCACGAACCGCGCCACACAGCCACAAAAATTATTGATAATTTTCTGGTTCGTTTTTTAATTAAATATGCTAATCTATAAAAGGCAAAAAATATGGATATTACTTTTAACGAACTCAGTAAGTTAGACAAAGACAGTTACACGATTATTGATATTCGTGACCGCGATGCTTTTAACTATGGTCATATTACTGGAGCAATTAACATTCCTGAAAGCGAAATTTCCCAAGCCAGTACAACTTTTGCCAAAAATAAAAAGATTATCATCTGTTGTCGCAGCGGAAAGGTCAGTCCAGCTGTGGCCGAAAAATTAGCTGCGCAAGGTTACCAAGCGTTGAATTTGGTCGGCGGCTATTTTGCTTGGCTGAAAGACCACATTTTAGATTTGAGCGGCACCAAAGCCGAAGAAGTTGAAACCAGTATCCGGAAGACTTTTCATAAAACTATCTTTGCGAAATTTTGTCGAGCAATTTGCGAGTACGATTTGGTGCAACCTGGCGATAGAATTGCAGTTTGTATTTCAGGTGGCAAAGACAGTATGTTAATGGCAAAATTATTCCAAGAACTAAGACGCCACAACAAAATTCCTTTTGAGTTAGTTTTCTTAGTGATGGACCCTGGTTATAGTCCAGAAAACCGTGAAATCATTGAACGCAACGCACAAATGCTGGCGGTACCAATTAACATTTTTGAAACGGATATTTTTGACAGCGTTTTCAAGGTGGAAAAATCACCCTGCTATCTTTGCGCGCGTATGCGCCGCGGTCATCTATATCATCAAGCGCAATTACTGGGTTGTAACAAAATCGCACTGGGGCATCATTATGACGACGTGATTGAAACTATTTTAATGGGGATGCTTTACGGCGGACAAATTCAAACTATGATGCCAAAGTTATACAGCAAGAATTTTCCAGGTATGCAATTAATCCGTCCCATGTACTTAATTCGCGAACAAGACATCATTCGTTGGCGCGACATGAACCAATTAAGTTTTATTCAATGCGCCTGTAAATTTACCGATACTTGCACTTCGGAAGGTTGTACCGCGGATGCGACCGGCTCCAAACGTAAAGCCGTGAAAAACTTGATTGCCACTTTAAAACAAAATGACCCACAAATTGAACGTAACATTTTCCGCAGTATGGAAAATGTCAATCTTGCCACTGTCATTACTTACAAAGACAAAGATGGTAATTATCATAATTTTAAAGACGATTACAAACCTAAGCACCCAATTGCAGATTGATTTTTTTGGTCGCATTTATTTTTTAGATATGTTATAATTAAAATATGAAATATATATTTAATGTCATTTTTTACAATTTATTTGGTGCTGGCGTTGGTTTAGCAGTTGGAGCCTATTTAGGACACTTGAACCAATTATGGATTTTAATTCCAGCTATCGTTGCGGGTGTAGCTTTAATTACTGCCATTATCACGACTGTTTTCATTGTGAAAGCTGAACGCGCGATTAAAAACGCGGGCGTATCTTTAAAGAGAAAGGACATCATTTTACAAGCCGGCGAAGAATACACCGTTGGCAAACGCGGTAAAGTTCGTCCTGGCGAATACCAAGTGATGTCAACCGACGAAAACGAAAAGTCTTTTAACTTACGTATCAATGAATACGTTAAAGAATACAAACACAATACCACGGTGGTTTTAGCCGAGGGCGATACCATTTCCCCACGTTCTGCGAACGTTATTTTACGTTAAAACCAAAGTCAACCTGTAATATAATAGAAATAAATGAAAAAATTTAGTGCTTTGTTGTGTGTTATCTTAGTGGCAATTTCGTTATCGGCTTGTCGCACTTTTCATGACGATACAATAACAGACTATCCACAAGATAATCCCTTAAAAATGGTCGTTTACCTAAGCATTAAAAATTTACCCACATTATCAACGATTGATGCCGAACTTGCCAACTGGCGAAGTGAAGTTTTAACATTAAATGCTGGCATTACCGATGATGCAGCACCGAAAATCACCGATGTCGCCTTCGGCGAAAATACCGCCGAGGGAACTTATGTTGCCCAATTAACCGTTGCTAATGTACCCAGTTCTACCCTGCGCAAACAAACCCAACCGTTTAAAATCATTTATACGCAAACAATTTATAACCCGATTGCGCTGTTACCTGAAAGTAATGTTTTTGCTTATATGGTTGGCAGTTCGGCAAAACTTCGTCACAGTGACAGTAACGCCGACCAGGTTTCCCGCGTTGAGGCTACGCAAGAAGAAAGTAGTTACTATGTCTATCTTTGGGGCAGCAATAAAAATTTAGAATTTACGGATGTTTACCCTAATCGCCCGCTTTACTATTTACTTGTTGTGCTGGGTGGTATTGCTCTAGGTGCCGTGGTTTATTTTATCGCACGATATAGTTATTGTAAAAAACGTCAAAACCAGTTATAATAGCAATTATGGCTATTGCAGTATTTGGTGATATTCATGGAAATCTTGAAGCTCTGGAAGCAATTTTAAAGCACATTAAACGTAACCGCAAAATTACTGCGACTTATTATTTAGGCGATGCTATCGTCTTCGGTCCGGACAGTGCAGCGTGTTTGCGTTTGTTAAAAAAATACAATGTGAATTGTGTCTTAGGTAATCATGAGCAACGTGTAACAAAATATGACGAATCGGCGACCGCGATGACATATGCGAACAAGGATTTAATTGAAACGACCTTTGCGACTTTGAGTCGCGAAGATTTGGCTTTTATTTCTAAAATGCCTTTGGAAATTAAAATCAACTACAAAGGTGCCAATATTTTATTTACGCACTATTGCCATGACGAAACTGGCAAGGTGATTGATACACAATTAGAATTTAACGAAAAAGACTTACACAAATATTTCAAAAATAAAAAGTGCGATGTCATCTTCTTTGGACATTTACACAAACGCAAAATTTTAATTGATGAAGAAAAACACTCTTACGTTTTACAAGGTAGTTCTGGTTGCGTGAAAACCGACACCACCTTTTATACTTTATTTGACGTCGTTGATAACTATGGTGACGGTGATAATTATGACATTTATCGTGTTGACGTTAAATACAATCGCAAACGCTTTGTATCGAAAATGCAGGCCGCGAATTTGCCTGGTAAAGAAACCTTTGCCCCTTTCTGCTTTGGAATTGAATTTAACAATGTAAATAAAAACAAGGAGAACATTAATGAATAACGAAATCAAAGAAATTGCCGAAAAATTTTTAGCCGAAGAAAAAGTTCCAACAAAAGCCGCTATATTGATGGCAAGTTTAGGTCTCAATAAAAGTGCTGGTGATATTGCCGACATCGCTTATGGTGTTAATTTCAGCCAACACGCCTACAACGAAGAGCGTCAACAACAAATGGTTGAATACTTGGGTTATGCCATGTTGAACTGGCAAATCTTGGCACTAAGTACTGGTTTATCTGCGGATGAAATTGCGAAGCGTTTCACTGCAGAATGGTTAACTAAACATACTGGCAAAGCATCGATCAGAGATTTATTAAAACACTTAAAACCAAATGCACGTGCAATGGAAGCAGCTACATTAAATGCTGTTAATAGCACCGCACAAAAAATCATTAACGAACAAAAGAAAGCCATGACCGAAACAAAACGCGAAACCGCGAAGGCTGATTTCTTGCGTCAACTTTAAAGCAAATTTAATAATAACAAGCCACCCCCCAACAACCATAAATAAACGGAAAACCAGCGCAAATCAATTTTGCGCATCAAATTTTGCATAGTTTTAATTGCCACAACACCCGCCACAAAAGCCGTAACAAATGCAAGCATAATATTACCAAAACCCAATGTTTGCATGCTGCCGCCTTGAAAAAATTCATACACGAACGAGGCTACAATAATTGGAATAGACATTATAAACGAAAAATCTGTAGATTCCGTAAAAGTCATACCAGTCAATCGCCCGGTTGTAATTGTGAAACCACTACGCGACAAACCCGGCACGACTGCGATGCCTTGGGCGCAACCGACCACCAAGGCTTGCCACCAAGTCGGACAAGATCGTTGTGTTGGTAAATTGGTCGTTTTACGCGAACGAAAAACAGTAGGCAAAAATAGATAAATTCCTGTTGCGATAAACGCAAATGGTAAAATTGCTACCGTAAACAAACGGTCAATCGAATTGTGAAAGATAACCACAAAAGCGCAAGTAGTAATCGTGGCTATTACTAAGGCCAACGTTTCGCGATTCCAAGGGTGACGGAGTAACTGCCATAATCGTTGTCGGTATATGATTACTACCGCTAACAATGTCGCCAGGTGTAAGGTTAAAGTTAGTAATCGGCCACCGTCTTGAATCCCAAACCAATTTTCAAACAATAATAAATGTCCACTGGAGGAAATGGGTAAGAATTCAGCTAACCCCTGTAATAAACCCAAAAAGACTGCCGTATACCAAGCCATAATTATTCTTATGTTTTCGTTTGGTAAAAAATGGCATCCAGTGTTATGCTAAAATAACATGCAAAAAGAAGATTTAATCAAACGTTTGCGTTTAATTGCGGTAATTACAACCACTTTATTAGTGGTGTTGGTAATCACACTGTTAGTGCAATTTGGTTTTATCGCTCATAATCACCAGGAAATTAAACGTCTGCAAGACCGTAACACCGAATTACAACGCGAAATTGAAGGATTAGAAAATCAAAAGAAATACAATGAAGGCGACGGGAAAATCGACAATCCCAATGTTTAAGGTACTCACATGCAAGAAACAAAAGCCGAACTAAACTCACAAATTCATGCTGGTCGTCGTAAGAAATTACGCGCACGCTTTTTGTCCGATGGTTTGGACAATTTCAATGAATGTGAAGTTTTAGAATTCGCTTTGGGCTTTTGTATTCCCCGCCAAGATACTAATCCCGCCGCACACAGTTTAATCAACCAGTTCGGTAGTTTACAAGATGTTCTTAATGCCGAACCAAATGATTTAACTAAAGCCTACGGAATTGGTGAACGTGCGGCCGTATTTTTACACTTTCTGAAAGAGATAACCACTTACCAAGCCAAACACCACGCTAATAAAGTTAAAATCAAAACACCTGAAGATGCGATTCAACATTTAGCACCACTCATGCGCTCTTACACAGTAGAACAATTTGTTGTGGTTTGTTTGGATAATGCGGGCCGTGTTCTGAAAATTCATAATATTACGAATCAAGAATTAGATATGGTTCACGTTAACGTACGCGAAATTATTGCAATCGTGACGGCACATAAAACTTCGCAAGTTGTTTTAGCACATAACCATTTAAATGATAATCCTGAACCGTCCATGGACGACATGCAATTAACCCGTCGTTTGTTATTAACTTTTCAAAACCTAGGTGTCAAATTTTTAGACCACTTAATTTTCGCTGGCGATAAAGAATATTCTTTTCATTGCAGCGGTTTACTTGATGTTTTAAAAACTGGCGTGCCACATGCTTAAAGCTTAGCGTAAATAATTAAAGATAGACAAATCGATACGTAAATCCAAAAATAGAACATAGTTAAAATATTGACAAAAAATGCAAACGCGATAATAATAAACTAATGGCGAAAAAGTTTGTCGGTCAAGAATACATGGCAGCGACGAACGGGAAGGGGCTCCACCAGCAATCTCAGGGGCACCGTCTTTTAGCACGCACGACAGTAACTCTATCCACTGTCATTACTTTGGTTTCAATTTTTATTGTAGCATTCTGTGTTATTTTCCAAATGTGTCCAGTCATTGGCACTTCAATGATGACGACATTAAACGCTACTGGAGAGAACACCGATAACGCATTAACCTGTATTGTTGGCGAACCAAGTCGCGGCGATATTATCGTTATGAAAATGTATATTCAAAATTCACACTGTGTTGATTATCTAGATGCTGCTAACGGTGACCAACAAGCTTTAAATCGTTTGCGTCAATTAAACCATAATTATACTCAACAAGATGCCGTAACCGCGTTGAAACGTTTAACCAAGTCTGATTATATTGATTCCGATTCTTATGGTAACTATAAATACATCGTTAAACGCTTAATTGCCGTTGGTGGCGATACCATCAGCATGCGCTCAATTGGTGGCAGTTATTACTTTTATTTAAATGGTGAATTATTAGATGAAGAATATTTAGACCCTTTGGTTGCGCACCACAACTCAATTAATTTTGTTCAATTATGGAATGTTTTAAACCACCCGACCACCGCCGATTTAGACGACTGGGTCACAACCGATTATCAACAACTATTATCTACCAATACGGATACCGCCTCTGATGGAAACGGAACACCCAGCGCTTATATGTTAACTATACCTGATAATTATTATTTTGTAGTTGGTGACAATCGTGGTGGCGCGTACAGTGAATATTCCAAGAGTTGGGACTCCACTTATTTTGGCCCTTTGCCAAAATCCAGTTATTTCAGTTACTGCGTTGACGTTTTATCAACTGAAATCAGTATGCCAGAATATTTGTGGAATAAATTTGTTTATTACGTTTGTTTTGGTTGGGCATGGCAAAAATGAAACCCAAGATTATTGTTCTCAGTGGCGTCACAGCCAGTGGCAAGACAGCCCTTTCCATTGAACTTGCCAAACAATTTAACGCGGAAATTATTTCTGCTGACAGTCGCCAAGTTTATTGTGGCTTAGATATTGGTTCCGCTAAAATTACCACCGCCGAAATGCAAGGCATTCCACACCACTGTTTAAACATTGTGGACCCCAAACAAAACACGCATTATTCAGTTGGTGATTTTCAACGCGACGCTTACAAAACGATTGATGATATTATTGCCCACGGTAAATTACCAATGTTAGTTGGTGGTACTGGATTATATACGCGTTCAGTGGCTGAAGGTTACGGCTTTGGTGAAGAACCTAATCAATCCCGCTATGACGTTTTACAAATTTGTTTAGTGCCACCCAACACAATTTTGGCACCAAAGGTGAAACAACGTAATGTCGAACGCGTGGCGCAAGGCATGTTTGACGAAACGCGTAAGTTACTTGCTGACGGAGTCCCCAGCGACTTTCTTTACAAACTGGGTTTGGAATATCGTTTGAATGTTCGTTACTTGCAAGGTGAAATTGATTTAGAAACCTACTATGACGAATTGTATCATCAAACAATGCAGTTTATTAAACGCCAACGCACATGGTACCGTAAAGAAAATCCGGCGTATACTCATTACTTCACCGAACCAAAAACATACTTAACCGACGCCATCATGCTGATAAAAAATTTTTTAACAAATCAACAAAACTAATTGAAAATTCTGTTCCTTTCGTGGTATCATAAAGTATGAAGAAAGATGATCATAACATGAAACAAGCTATTCGCGAAGCTGTTTTTGCAGCCACGGCGGTAGCCGGATTGGCTGGTATGGTTCATAATAAAAACATTGATAAATCTAAGACTTTTAATTTGCTACAACCACGCAATGCGGTTACACAAACTGTTGACACTGCATCGTTTTCCACTACGGAAAAATTAGATCTAATAAATCAACAAGTGGACAAAATTTTTGCCAAACTGGAAATTGAAAATTTGCACGACAAATCGGCTGAAGAACAAAAACAAGCCGCCTATAAAATTTTGAAGCATTTAATTTTATCTACTAGATATGTCGACATTCCTGAAGACAAAACCCAGAAAACCGAAAACCAATCTGATGCCGAAGTGGATAAAATTTACCAAACACTTTGCATGGGTGCTAACGTTGATTCGCTGAATTCAGAAAGTCTGGCCTTAAGCATGTTATATAATTTATGTGGCCTAGATAGTAAATGTGTTACGATTGAAAGACATGGTAAAACCAATTTTACGCGCGAAGTTGTAATGGTTGATTTTGCCGATGGTCAATGTATTTGCGACCCAATTCGTGTCCGAACTATTGGTGCCAACATACCACGCCATAAATTAGATTCATTCCTTGGCGAAAAGGGGCACATTTTTGTTCCAACTGAAACCTATTACGAAAAGTATGCCAACGAAAAGCACTATCAAGTTCGTGAAAGTGAAAATATTATGGTTAATGATGGCCCATCCATGGAACGCTAATTTTGTCATAAATTTTTTTAATTTTTTTCGTGTAAGTATTGATTTTAAAAATTTAATTATGTTATCATTCACACATGAAGAAAAGAACCTTACGTCCTATCAATAAAAACGCCTTAAAGTCGGCAGCACTTATAGTTGCGACGGCAGGTTTAATGGGTTATCAAGCTCATGTTCATTTTCAAAATAAAATTTCAAAGGAAGAAAAAATTAACGCTTTCAAGGAATCTTTAGTACAATATGAAAACACAGTCGCGAAAAACGAACCCGACTTGATTCAATATAAATCTGACAGTGAAACTGTCACCGTCTCAGACAAAGTACCAAGAATCGCCATTATCTACCACACCGATGGCAATATATCACTGGTAATTAACCGCGCATATTTATCGTTAGAAGCCGCCATGGAAGAATATCCCGCTTTAACAGCAAACATCAAAAAATACATTGAAGCCACCAACCAACAGAATGTACAAAACGAAACATTGGAGAAATAAAAATGAATTACGATTTCAGTTACGAACGTACTGAATTGATTATACGCGACCGCACCGCAGAACGCCATTATCGCACTATTGACCCAAAAAAATTGGCAATCAGTTCCGAACATGCAACCATTATTGGCATTTCCGGTAATGGCACCACGGACCTTAAGGCCGCAAACGGCTTCGCCAAAACCATTCAAACCCATTTGGATTTGATGTTCAAAACCCAAGATGGCAAAGATGCCCTGAACTATGTTGATATTTTTAGCGTGAAATATGCCACTAAAATGAAGAACTACGACAGCGGTTATATGACTAAAGCTTTTGCCGACGAATTAACCGATGCCATGATTAAAATTTTAACCGACAAAAACGGGCACCCCTTACCAGTTGACCAAGCCAAACAAAACTTTTCGCGCATCACATTTTTCACTTACTGCCAAGGTAGTTTGTGCTTAAATGATATCGTTGACTTATTGGATGAAAAATTGGTTGAAATTGGTTATACCACAGAAGAAATCATCGCCATTAATAATGCCAGTATGGAAGTTGCTTTTGCTGGTCCTAACCCAGTGGAAAACCGTATTCCCAGCGTACGCGTGCTGAGCCTGAATGACCCCGTTGTTAGCACAGATTTAGACTACCTAGAATCACACGACCCAAAAATCCAAAACCTTGACGGCATGGCATTACACCAAGACCAGCCAGGTTATTTATATGGTAAACACTGTGAAGATGCCACCGCACCTAGTATCCAAATCATTTCCAGTAATTTAATTGATACCGAACACCACGGCTTTCATTTAATTTATAACGACCACAATATTAAATGTGTCAGTTTCAACAAAAATTGGGAACTAAATCCCTGCGAAATTGACAACCAAACATTTATACCAAAAAATGCTAAGTGTGCTGCCGAATCGATTGCCATTGCCACTTGTTTTGGCGTTGCACACAGTTTAAATAATTTAAATGCGCAAACTTACCAACCACAACCATGGCAAGCATTAATCGACGACCTACAATTCAATATTAACAGTTACACTCCGCAAAAACTTTCCCAACTAAACACAAACTTCAACGGTCTTAAAACCGAACCGACCAAAGAAAAATAAAAAAGCGGAACACTGGTTATCCTGTTTGAAACAGGTATCATAATTCTAAAAACACTTTATCGTAATTGATAAGGTGTTTTTTTTGTTAATCAGTTGACAAAACGATTGAACAATAGTATAACCAGTATGAAAAGTATAATTAGTTACACAAAAGGAGTTTAAAATGGAAAAAGTTAAAACTGATAAAAACAAATATGCTGGTATTTGTAAAGTGGGAGAAAAAGGGCAAATTGTCATACCTAAAGAGATAAGAAATATGTTTGATATAAATCCAGGCGATTCTGTTATTGTTCTTTGCGATAAAGAAAAAGGTATCGCACTACTGAAAGCAGATGTTATTGATAGTTTAACAGATAAAGTATTAAAGCAATAAGGAGTTTCATCGTATGAATATTATAACAATTGAAAATGTTTGTAAGAACTACAACACTAAAAAGGCATTAGATAATGTTTCTCTAACAATTAAAGAAGGCGAATTGTTTGGGCTTTTGGGTGTAAATGGTGCCGGAAAAACAACTTTAATTAAAATTCTTTGTGGTTTGACAAGAAAAACGAGTGGAAGTATTACAATCAATGATTATAATTTAGATAAAGAGATTGATAAAATTAAAAAAATAATCGATATATCACCACAAGAAACATCAGTAGCAAATAACTTAACTGTAAAAGAAAATCTGGAGTTTTTTGCAAACATATACAACAATAACGATGCGCATACAATAAATGAAATTGTAGATATTTTTAATCTAAATGAAGTGATAAATCAACGAGCAAAAACTTTATCTGGTGGCTATAAAAGAAGATTATCGATTGCAATTGCGCTAATTTCAAAACCAAAAATTTTATTTCTTGATGAGCCGACACTTGGTTTAGATGTTTTTGCTAGGCGTGAACTTTGGAATATTATAAAGAAACTACAAAAAAACATTACAATTATATTAACTTCACACTACTTAGAAGAAATAGAAAATTTGTGTGATAGAGTTGCCATATTATCAAATGGCAAATTACTTAAAACAGGAACTATTGAAGAAATAAAGCAAATAACAAACACACAAAACTTTGAAGATGCTTTTATAAAGTTAGTGGAGGCAAAGAATGAATAAAGTTGTAAATTTTTATAAAAGAAATTTAAAAGAAATTTTAAGAGACCCAATCATATATGTTTTTTGTATCGGGTTTCCTATTGCAATGTTTTTCTTGTTTTATATAATCAACAAGTTTTCAAATGGGCATACTCCTACTTTTGAAGTGTTGTCTTTACTTCCTGGAATTATTGTATTTTCTTATTCTTTTGTTATGTTAACTCTTGCTATTATTGTATCAAAAGATAAACAAACATTTTTCTTAAAAAGATTATATTCTTCTCCTATGAAATCATATCATTTTATCTTGGGATATTTCCTTGTTGGTTTATTTATCGGGTTATTACAAACATTAGTTTGTGTTATTACTGGATTTATAATTTCTCTGATAGCAAATGTTGGTTTTGTATCGATTGGAAATATTTTGCTTTTAATTATTACTCAATTACCAATACTGATTACAAATATCTTTTTAGGAATATTGTTTGGAACGATATTTAATGACAAATCAGCACCAGGTATTTGTTCTGTATTTATAACTTTAGCTGGAATACTTGGTGGTTGTTGGATGCCGATTGAAACAATGGGTGGTTTTGAAACTTTTTGCAGATTTTTACCATTTTACCCATCAGTTTACATTGGTAGAATAATTACAAATTCAAAAAATGCATTAGGAATTACTTATTCTTTTAATAATGTTGCTGGCTTGGGTTTGATTGCTATAAGTCTGTTTATGATTTCTAGCATAATATTGACCATTATTGCATTTAAGAAAAATATGGTAAGTGATAAATAAAAAGTGCATGCCTGTAAACAAGCGCACGCACTTTCCGCAAGTTTCAAACTTACGCATCCATAGTTTCACTCTTTAATTGTTAAAAATTATTTTGCCACAATGAAGTTAATCAACTTGTTTTTGACGTAAATGGTCTTTTTAATATTTTCTGGCAAATTAACTTTTTCGCGACATTTTGCCACTACCGCAGCTTCATCATCAGACGTTTTAATTTCCAAACGACCAACAATTTTGGCATTGACTTGCACCACAATTTCCACCGTATCTTGTACCAACGCTTTGGCATCCACGGTTGGCCAAGTAGTATTCTTAATTTCTGGCCATAATTCTTCCGTAATGTGTGGTGCAAACGGGTTTAATAAGGTCAACAAAGTTTCGTATTCATGACGATTGATGGTGCCCTGTTTTTCAATGGCATTCATTAAAATCATGATTTGAGAAACCGCTGTATTATATTTCATGGCTTCCATATCGGCGGTAATCTTTTGAATTGAGTAATTGAAAATGTAATTCAAAGCTGGTGTAAATTGGTTACCATCAACAACTTTGTCTTGCAAAGCCCAAACGCGTTGTAACAAACGGTGACAGGCTTTCACGCCATCATTACTCCAAACAGCCACTTCTTGATAATCACCAATAAACAAAACCCACAAGCGCAACGCGTCGGTACCGTATTGGTCGGCAACATCACGTGGGTCCACGGTGTTACCCAAACTCTTACTCATTTTGACGCCACCTTCACCCAAAATAATACCTTGCGAAATACGAGCCTTACAGAATTCATTCATTGGGAACAAACCTTGGTCGTACAAAAATTTTGTCCAGAAACGGGCATAAAGTAAATGGCGAGTTGTGTGTTCATTACCACCGTTATATAACGTAATTGGTAACCATGCCTTCATCTTTTCTGGGTCGGCAAAAGCTTTTTGATTGTGTGGGTCACAATAACGGATAAAGTACCAACAACTACCCGCCCAACCTGGCATCGTATCGGTTTCACGTTTAGCATCCGCACCACATTGTGGACATTTAACATTGACCCAATCAGTAATTTTGGCTAACGGACTTTGTCCATCTTTGGTTGCTTCATAACTTTGTGTTTCCGGTAATAAAACTGGCAAATCTTTTTCTGGTACTGGTACCATACCGCAATGCGGACAATGAATAATTGGGATTGGTTCACCCCAATAACGTTGACGAGCAAAAACCCAATCATGCATTTTATAATTTTTGGTAGTACGTGCGACACCTTTTTCAATCAACCAATTAGCTATATTAGTCTTGGCGGCTTGTACCGTTTGTCCTGTGAAATCACCAGAATTCATTAATTTAGAGTTAGCTGCTAAATAAACATCTTTCTCAATCGCAGCACCATTCAAGTTACCTTCAATAACTTGAATCATAGGAATATGATGTTTTTTGGCAAATTCATAATCACGTTGGTCATGTGTTGGTACCGCCATAACAGCGCCAGTACCATAATTTGCCAAAACAAAGTCAGCGATATACACTGGCACTTCTTTACCATTAACCGGGTTAATCGCCGTA
Source organism: uncultured Clostridia bacterium (assembly GCA_946630785.1). GTDB lineage: Bacteria > Bacillota > Clostridia > Christensenellales > UBA1242 > RGIG8050. The sequence continues at coordinate 13,864 of CAMOZC010000013.1, forward strand.
ATTCCTGACAAAACACAACCAGTTTTATCTTTCGTCATTTGACTACGTTCAAATTCACTCTTACGTGCTGCAGTTTGACGGTATTTTTGTACTTCATCCCAGTTCTTAATTTGTGATTGTAAAGTTTCAATCAAAGGATGTTCTGGTGCCAAAACGACAAAAGTAACACCAAAAATCGTTTCAATACAGGTGGTAAAGATTTTAATCGTACCGCCTTGTTTAATCGCGAAATCAACCTCGGTACCATAACTGCGACCGACATAATTGATTTGGCTGGTTTTAATGTGTGGTAAATAATCGGTTTCGGCTAAATCGTCAATTAAACGGTCAGCGTAAGCCGTCATTTTCATCATCCACTGTGGAATCGTCTTTTGCGTTGTTTCCGCATGGCATTGACAGCAAGTGCCATTTTCTACTTCTTCGTTGGCTAAAATTCCACAATTCGGGCAATAGTTAACATTAGCAGTACCTTTATAGGCAATGCCTTTTTTATAAAATTGCAAGAATTGCCATTGTGTCCATTTGTAATATGCTGGGTCACAAGTGGTAATAAAACGAGACCAGTCTACCGATAAACCGACACGTTCAATTTGTTCACGGAAAGTCGCGGTATTGCGCGCAACCACCTGTTGTGGCGGAATATGTTCACGAATTGCTGTACGTTCAGCTTCCAAACCAAAAGCATCAATTCCCATTGGGAACAAAACGTTCTTTCCTTGCAAACGTAAGCGACGTGCCAAAGCATCTAGCGCCGTATAACTGCGCATATGCCCAATGTGCAAGCCCTTGCCGCTGGGGTAAGGAAACTCAATTAAAATGTAAGCATTTTCCTTACCCGGGACATGGTCCTTAGTTTCAAAACGTTTGTCTTTTTGCCAGACTTCTTGCCACTTTTTTTCAATGGCGCGGAAATCATAGGTTTTCATAAAACTCCTTATTCAGCAGATTCGCCGTCTTCTTCGTCTTCTTCTTGAGGTTCGGCCACAGCAACAGCCACAATCTTAGCCCCTTCACTGATACGCATAATGCGGACACCTTGAGTATCACGGCCAATTTTAGAAATGTAACTGGCTTTTGTACGAATCATCGTTCCGTTGTCACTAATTAACATAATATCTTGTTCAGTGCGGACTTGTTTCAAGTTGACCAATGGTCCAGTCTTTTCGTTAAAGATACCGGCTTTAATACCTTTACCAGCACGTGATTGTAAACGATAATCATCTGGATCACTACGTTTACCATAACCATTAGCAGAAACTGTCAAGATTTCACAGCCTGGTTCAATGACACTCATATCCACGATGGATTCGTTTTCGCGGTCAATGTTCATACTCTTAACACCAGCAGCACCACGACCCATTGGACGAACATCTTCTTCACTGAAGCGGATACACTTACCGGAACTTGATGCCATAATAATTTCATCAGCACCAGTTGTATGAGCTGCACCAATCAATTGGTCACCTTCATTCAAGCCAATCGCAATCTTACCAGTACGAGCAATGCGGGCAAACTCTTCACACTTGGTTTTCTTAATCATACCGTGTTTGGTTGCCAACATAATATGTCCGATATCGTAATCTTCCATCGGGATGACTGCCGCCACGTGTTCATCGTTCGCTAATTGTAACAAGTTGACAATGGCACGACCCTTTGAACCCTTGGTAGCTTCTGGTACTTCAAAGGCTTTAATACGATAAACCTTACCCAAGTTAGTAAAGAACAATAAATCATGGTGAGTATTAGTTACAAACATACGCTCAACAAAGTCTTCTTCTTTCGTTGTATGTGTATTTGAACCTTTACCACCGCGACGTTGTGCCTTGTACTCAGTCAATGGTAAACGTTTAATGTAACCACAGTGAGTCATTGAAACTGCGACATCTTCTTTTTCAATCAAATCCGCAATATCGATGTCACCATAGTCGGTTGTCAATTCAGTAACACGCTCAACCGCATATTTTTCTTTAATTTCCAACAATTCTTTCTTAATCAACGCTAACAATTTTGGTTGGCTTGCGATAATTGATTTCAATTCAACAATCAAAGCACGTAATTCTTCCAATTCGGCTTTAAGTTTTTCAACTTCCAAACTGGTCAAACGTTGTAAGCGCATTTCCAAAATCGCATTTGCTTGACGGTCGGTCAAAATAAAGCGTTTCATCAATTTAGCCGCTGCATCAATTTTATCTTTTGAAGCTTTAATGATAGCAACAACTTCATCAATATTTGCCAAAGCCTTAACCAAACCTTCCAAGATATGTGCACGTTCTTCCGCTTTTTCCAAATCAAATTTGGTACGACGTAAAACGACTTCTTTTTGGTGTTCCAAATAGTAATACAACATTTCTTTCAGGTTCAAGACTTTTGGTTCGTTACCAACCAAAGCCAAGAAGTTGATACCCATTGAAATTTGCAATTGACTTAATTTGAACAAGTTTGTCAAAACAACTTGCGCCTGTGCTTCTTTTTTCAAGTTGATAACAATGCGCATACCATGACGGTCAGATTCCTCATCAACGCTGGTAATGCCGTCAATACGTTTATCACGTACCAACATAGCAATGCTTTCAACTAGTTTTGCTTTGTTAACTTGATATGGAATTTCGGTAACAATAATACGATTACGTCCGTTATGTTCCTCAATTTCTGTCGTAGCACGCAAAACAATATTACCATGACCAGTTTTATAAGCATGACGCAATGCGGCACGGCCCATAATAATACCACCGGTCGGGTAATCAGGAGCTGGAATAATTCGCATTAATTGTTCAATTTCAATATCAGGATTTTCAATTAACGCCACAACACCATCGATAACTTCGCCCAAGTTGTGTGGTGGAATATTTGTCGCCATACCAACCGCAATACCGTCACTACCGTTAACTAACAAATTCGGGAAACGTGATGGTAAAACAATCGGTTCTTGTTCAGTTTCATCAAAGTTAGGACGGAAATCAACTGTATTTTTATCGATGTCGCGTAACATTTCACTAGCGACGGCGGACATACGAGCTTCGGTATAACGCATAGCAGCCGGCGGATCCGCATCCACTGAACCAAAGTTACCATGTCCATCAATTAATGGCATGTTAATCGTAAATGGCTGTGCCAAACGAACCAACGCATCGTAAACCGATGTATCGCCGTGCGGGTGATATTTACCCAAACATTCACCGACGATACGGGCGCATTTTTTAAATGGTTTATCATGGGTTAAACCTAATTCATGCATTGAATACAAAATACGACGATGGACTGGTTTCAAACCATCACGAACATCTGGAATCGCACGGCTCATGTTAACCATCATCGCATAAGACATAAACGACTTATGAATTTCGTCTTCAATCTTAACTTTAACATATTTCGTGTTATCAACGATTTCCTGTAATTCTTCGCTATAATCTTTCTTTCTCATGATTCACTCCTTAAATATCCAAATCCTGTGTGAAGTTTGCTGCGTTACGTTCAATGTATTCACGACGTAATTCAGGTTTTTCACCCATCAATGTTGAGAAAATTTCGTCTGCGGCAAAAGCATCTTCCAAGGTAATTTGTACCAAGGTACGATGTTCTGGGTTCATGGTGGTATCCCACAATTGTTCAGCGTTCATTTCGCCCAAACCTTTGTAACGTTGAACGTTAGCTTTACCACGTGCGCCTTTACCCATAATTTGTTCCAACTCAGCATCGCTGTAAGCATACAATTCTTCATTACCCTTAGTAATTTTATACAACGGTGGTTGAGCCGCATAAACATAACCGCCCTCAATTAACGGACGCATGAAACGATACAAGAAAGTTAACAACAAGATACGAATGTGGCTACCGTCCACATCAGCATCGGACATAGTAATAATTTTGTGATAACGCAAACGTGAAATATCAAAATCTTCTTGAATACCGCAACCAAAAGCCGTAATCATATTTTTAATCGTTTCACTTTCCAAAACACGTGCCAAACGCGCTTTTTCAACGTTCAAGATTTTACCACGTAGTGGCAAAATAGCTTGGAAACGACGGTCACGACCTTGCTTAGCGGTACCGCCCGCACTATCACCCTCGACGATAAAGATTTCACAGAATTTCGGGTCGCGTTCAGTACAGTCCGCCAATTTTCCTGGCAAAGTTGTATTTTCCAAAACACCCTTGCGGTGTACTAAATCTTTCGCACGGCGAGCCGCTTCACGTGCATTACGTGCGGTTTGACATTTCAAGATTAATTCCTTAGCTTCTTTGGGGTTTTCTTCCAAGAATTCACTGAATTTTTCTTGAACAACCTTTTCAACTTCACCACGCATGAAAGCGTTACCTAATTTAGTTTTAGTTTGACCTTCAAATTGTGGGTTTTCCAATTTAACCGAAATAATCGCAACAATACCTTCCAAAACATCTTCAATGGAAAGTTTATCGCTTTCTTTTAGCAAGTTAACTTTTTTACCATAATCGTTAATGGCTTTTGCCAAGGCGTTACGGAAACCGATTAAGTGAACACCACCCTCTTCAGTGTTAATATTGTTAGCATAAGCGTGAATGTTTTCGCTGTAACCATCATTCCATTGGAAAGCGACATCAACTTCACTGGTCTTGTTTTTCTTACTAATGTAAATGATTTCTGGAATAATTAATTCCTTACCCTTGTTCAAACTTTCAACGAACTCTTTGATACCACCTTTATAGCAGAAAGTATCTCTATGTTCGCGGCCAGGACGTAAATCCGCACATTTGATAATTAAACCTTTGTTCAAGAACGCCAATTCGCGCAAACGAACTTTCATGGTTTCATAGTTAAATTCAATCGTGTCGAAAATTTCGGCATCAGGATAGAAAGTAACCTTGGTACCAGTTTTAGTGGTTTTACCTGTTTCGCGCAATGGTGCTTGTGGTACACCACGATTGTAAGTTTGGTGGTGAATTTTACCGTTTTGATAAACTTCAACCTCTAACCATTCTGACAGGGCGTTAACAACAGAAACACCAACACCGTGCAAACCACCCGAAATGGTATAACCACCTTTACCGAATTTACCACCCGCGTGCAATTTAGTTAAAACCAACTGTACCGCAGAAATTTTTTCGGTTGGGTGAATTCCAGTTGGAATACCACGTCCATTATCCAAAACTGAAACCGAACCATCACGTTCAATGGTAACTTCAATTTCGGTACAATAACCCGCCAACGCTTCGTCGACACTGTTATCAACGACCTCGGAAATTAAATGGTGTAAACCACGAGTATCGGTTGAACCAATGTACATACCAGGACGTTTACGAACTGGGTCCAAACCTTCCAAAACCGTAATATCTTCGGCTTCATAATGGGAAGTTTTTGCAGCCGTTTTCGGCTCTTTTTTCTCTGTACTCATAATAAAATATTATACCAAAAACTCCGTCAAAAAGCAACGTTTTTGCACAACTTCTTATATATATAGGGCGCACGGAAATTTAGCTTTTCACGCCCTTTTAAGCCGTTAAATCGCGGGTTCGCACCAAAACAAAAGGACCCACAATTGCGAGTCCTTTTTAATCAAGATTCTCAAATTATTTACGACGACGTTTGGCAATTACAATACCGAACACTATACCAGCAACAATCAAGATACCGGCCGCGGTTCCCGCAATACCAACGATTAAACCCCTGTTATTTTGGTTATTAACCTTATCATTTTCGTCTACTGGCGTTTCGGGTTGATTTTGTTCGGGATTTTCCGGTTGTTCTGGGTCGATTGGGTCTTCCGGAATATTTTGTGATGCTTCGTAACGCAGAATTTTGCCACAGTGTTGTAAATTTTCATTTGTTAGCAAATCTGGATTTTGTACGATAATTTCATTCAGATCATAGCAACAACTAAATACATCATAATCCATATTACGTCCTGGGCCCTCATAAACAGATTCATACCCTGCAACATCAACAACATTTCGCGGAATCACAATTGACTGAAAACTAGCATTCACGAAGGCCCATTTACCAATAACTTCTAAACTTAGAGGTAAACTTATTGAAGTAACCTTACAAGTAAGATCAATAATATCATCACTACTTTTATAATAACCATCTTGAAGATAATTTATCTCAATAGTATACCAAAATGAACCACAACATTTTTCGCGAAAAATAAGACCGGAGTACGGACTACTCCAATATCTACTGTTATAATATCTTAATGCCGCCCCACAAATTTCAGTTACTCCATCTGGAACAACTACATGAAGTTCGTCAAATTGACTAGCATAGTTGAAACCTTCAGAAGATAATCCACTCAAAACACAAGTATGAGTATTTTCATCAACATCAATGTTAAAATATTCCGCTTTATCCAACACACCAATTGTTGGTTCACCATCGTCCGCACTGACACGTGGTCCAATCGCAAAAACCAAAGACACCGACAAAACCACCATTGCGACAATCACACTTAAGATTGAGTAAACGGCTTTCTTGTTCATAATTTATTTTCTCCTTCATTTCATTTAGTATCTGATAATTAAACAAATACTACTTACAGTATACCCCCCCCCC
>CAMOZC010000014.1 GCA_946630785.1 uncultured Clostridia bacterium
TTAATTAATAATCCCAGTTGCCTTAAGGCCGATAAAATTTGCAGCAATTCAGGATACACCGTCGGCTCACCGCCACTAATTACCACCGCATCCAACCACTTTATCCGCCGAGACAAATCCAACCAAACCGCTTTAAACGAAATCTTGTTTTGTTCCGCATTCAAAATTTGGCGGTTATGACAATAATGACAACGCATATTGCATCCAGCTAGAAAAATTACTGCCGCCATTTTGCCAGGATAATCAATTAAAGATAACTTTTGCCACCCAGCGATTTTAATTTTGTCCAGTTGTTTTAAATCACAATCCACACCAACAAACTACCTTTCATTAATCCGGTACTTTTTACGGTCCAAATATTCTTGTCGCTTTCCGGCATTATAATTAGAAACAGGACGCAAAAATCCCACCACCCGACTCCAAACTTCAGTTTCACTACCACAGATCGGACAGCACCAATGCTCACCTGATAAATACTGGTGAACTGGACAAATTGAAAAAGTTGGCGTAATTGAAATATACGGCATCCGATAATGATTAAAAATCTTTTGGATTAAATTTTTCAACACATCGATATCATCAAGTTTTTCACCCGTATAAAGATGCACTACAGTTCCGCCCGTATACAAATTCTGCAACTTATCCTGTAATTTTATCATTTCAAAAATATCATCAGTGTAGCCAACGGGCAATTGCGTACTATTGGTATAATACGGTGCTTTTTCAGTCCCTGACGTAATTATCCGCGGGTAAACCTTGCGATCAAGCACAGCCAAACGACTGGCCACACTTTCAGCTGGTGTCGCCTCTAAGTTATAAACATGCCCAGTAGCTTCTTGAAAAGTACTTAATTTTTCACGCAGAAAGTGCATTACGCGCAAAGCAAATTGCTGTCCCTCCACTGTTTCAATACCAACGTGTTTTAAATTTAATAAACATTCATGCATTCCGACAATACCGATGGTACTAAAATGATTATTCCAATAACCACCTGTTTGTTTTTTTACACTTTGCAAATAAAATGCACTATACGGATAAAGTCCATTTTCGGTCTGTTCTTCCACCACTTGGCGTTTAATTTCCAAACTTGCCCTAGCCAAATCCGTTAACTTTCCCAAACGGTTAAAGAAATCAAGTTCATCAGATGCCTCATAACCCAACCGCGGCAGATTTAAAGTTACCACTCCGATACTACCAGTTAACGGATTAGAACCGAACAACCCACCACCACGCTTACGCAATTCGCGCACATCCAAACGCAAACGACAGCACATCGACACGGCATCTTCAGGATTTAAATCCGAATTCACATAATTAGCGAAATACGGGGTGCCATACTTGGCTGTCATTGTCAAAATCTGAGTCATAGCCGGGCTATGCCAATTCGTTTGTTTGGTAATATTAACCGTCGGAATCGGGAAAGTAAAGGCACGACCTTGGCTATCGCCTTTCAGCATAACTTTACAGAAAGCCACATCGAACCTTTCAATTTCGTTTTGGTATTCACCATAAGTAGTTGACTGTAAAACCCCACCAATTACTACTGGTACATCACGTAAACTCACTGGGCACACTACATCTAAGGTTATATTAGAAAACGGACATTGAAAACCTGTCCGTGTTGCCACATTTAGATTAAAAATAAACTCCGCTAAAATTTGTTCTAACGTTTCATCGTCCAACTGATCATTACGAACAAAAGGTGCCAAATAAGTATCAAAAGAAGACCATGCTTGTGCCCCAGCGGTTTCACCCTGCAGTGTAAACGTAGCGTTCATAATTTGATTCAAGGCATCACGCAAATTTCGTGCTGGCGATGCTGACACTTTACCCGGAACTCCCGTAAATCCCAATACCAACAACTGGCGCAAATCCCATCCAACGCAATAGGCCCCAAAGAACCCTAAATCATGAATATGAAATGCACCACTGCGATGCGCCTCGGCAATTTCCTTCGGATAAATACGAGTCAAACAATACTGTTTAGTTACCGACTCGCGCAAATACAAATTCAAACCACCTACCGAACGTCCAGTATTGGCATTATTCTTTACAACAAAATCATTTCCACCTAAATATTTCTCAAATAAATCAACTGTCCATGTTTGACTATCCATTATTTTATCTTATTGATAATAGTCAAATTTAGTGTCATTTATTTTCTTCTAATGCTTGAACCAAGGCTTTCGCCAATTGATCGGGACAACTTGTACCACGTCCACGACAATCAATACCCTTCAACTTTGCAATTAATTGATGCGCGTTTTGCCCCTCCGCCAATGTTGCAACACCAACAGTATTTCCTGGGCAACCACCCAGAAACTGGACATTATGCACAACATCCTGTTCGTCAATTTCAAAACGAATTCTCATCGAACAAACACCCTTTGGCGTAAACACAAATTGTTTCATTTGTCATGATCCTCCTGCTCGACTAAATGGTTATAGATAAATTCATAAACTTCTGGTGCCATATCTTTCCAACGCGCAGCCGCACGCATAGCATCAGCACGTGAAGGCACACGCAATTTTAATTCCATCAAGTTATAGGGCCCACTATAATCTTTAATCATGAAAACTACCGTCTGGGTACCGTCAGAGTTTTTAAAATAATCAATACGATATTCCTGACTACGCTTCATGCGTAATTTGTTTTCATCAGTATATTTAATAATACTTTCACGGATTGAAGCCGGAATTTTAGTCCAAAAATGAGACAAACAATCACGTCCATCTTTGGTTAATTGATACATCAAATCACCAGATGCGGTTTTGGCCACAACAAATTTTACATCAACAATTTGTGCCAATGCTTCACGATAGTCCATATAAGACATCAAATCAGGATTGGACATAATAATTTCGGACAAAGTATTTTCCGACAAAGGAATTTCCATCTTTTCAAAGATGAATAACAAAATTATCTTACGCGTAATTTCATCTGCAACAAAATAAGTACTACGATTAGTGTTCACCGGTCAAATTATATAATAGTTCCTTAAATCTGGCAAGTTTCTCTTGTTCTTGTTTTACCAAATCCGCTGGCGCTTTAGCTAAGAAACCTTGATTTGACAATAATTTAGCTGCACGTTCAATCTCTGCACGATAATGCGCGGCTTGCGCGTTGGTATCTACTGCGACTACTTTTGGTTCTGTCTTTGGCTTAGGCTTATCTTTACATTCTTCAATGTATTTATCACAGAAATCAGTCCAGAACCATTGTTGCAATTCATTAGTCGCAATACCGAATTCATATTTCTCATAACGACGCGTAATAGTACGAATAATTTTATTCAAACTAACTTGCATCCAATGTTTTTGACCTTTAACCGGAGTTGGGAAAGGTTCAAACGCCAAATCAGTATCATGTCCTAATTCATGCCAAATTTCTTCCGTGATATATGGGGCGATTGGATGCAACATTTTCAAGAAACTTTCCAGGGTGTTAACCAACATCGCGTTATCTTTATGCATCAAAACAAACTTAGTCGCATTCCAAATCTTATTCATAAAATGGCGTGCTTTGGTAATTTTTTCATCGCCATAGTTTGGGTCACGATCCAAACTTGAACCAAACAACACCGAATAACGTAAAACGTCACAACCATATTGGTCAATAATATCCAATGGATCAATTCCATTTCCCAAAGATTTACTCATTTTACGACCTTGACTATCACGTACCAAACCATGGAATAAAACCGTATGGAATGGTAATTGTTTGGTATGATACAAACCAGAAAAGACCATACGAATTACCCAAAAGAAGATAATCTCATAGGCGGTTACCAAAACATCAGTTGGATAAAAATAATCAAAATCGGCTTGATTCTTATTTAAAGTTATAAACGGCCATAATGCTGACGAGAACCAAGTATCTAACACATCAGTTTCCCCTTCAACTGGAATACGGTGTCCTGATAACAATTGGCGCGAAATACACCAGTCTTTAATATTAGTCAACCAATGCAAATAAATTTTTTGGAATTTCTTGGGAACAATATTCAATCCATTATTCAACGCATCAATGGCTGGTTGAGCCAGTTCACGCATGCGGACAAACCATTGTTTCGTAATTGCGGGTTCAACCGTTTGGTGACAACGATAACATTGTCCAATATTAGAAACGTGTTTCTTAACAGCAACCAACAAGCCCGCTGCTTTTAAATCAGCAACCACAGCTTCACGCGCTTCGGCAACTTTCATGCCAGCATATTTACCAACATTACCACACATTTTTCCGTTTTCATCAATAACTTTAATGTATGACAAATGATGACGTTCGCCTGTTGCATAGTCATTGTGGTCGTGTGCTGGTGTAATTTTAACTGCCCCAGTACCAAATTTCATATCGACAGAATCATCGGCAATCACTGGAATTTCACGATCAGTTAACGGCAACGGTACTGTTTTACCAATCAAGTTTTGATAGCGTTTATCTTTCGGGTTGACGGCTACTGCGACATCCCCAAACAAAGTTTCCGGGCGTGTTGTAGCAACACGAATTGGACCGTATTGAATCGTCCAAATTTGACGTTCAACTTCACTATACTCAACTTCAATATCAGATAAAGCTGTATGGCAAGTTGGGCACCAATTGGTCATACGTTCACCTTGATAAATATAACCATCATTGCGTAAACGATGGAAAGCCTTATTAACCTCCTCTTTACAATGGTCATCCATGGTAAACGCAAAACGCGTCCAATCACAAGACAACCCCAAACGTTTAAATTGGTTACAAATAATTGGTGTATAATGGTCATACCAATTTTGAATGCGTTGCATAAATTGTTCACGAGTTAAATCTTGTTTGTTTAAACCTTCTTTTTTTAATTCGTCAACAACCTTGGCTTCGGTCGCAATCGCCGCATGATCGGCACCAGGTAACATCAAGGTTTCATAACCTTGCATACGTTTAAAACGCACTAACGCATCAATAATCGTACAGTTAAAAGCGTGACCGATATGTAATTTACTGGTGATATTCGGTGGCGGCATAATTACCGTAAATGGTTTTTTATCTGGGTTTACTTTGGCTTGGAATACATTATTCTTAACCCAGTACTCATTGTAATGGGCTTCACAAGTCTTGAAGTCGAAAATTTTGTCCATCCAGATAGTGTACTATAAACCGTAAAGATCTGCAACCTGTTCCCGAGTAATCAAAACCTCACGGCCCTTACCATTGCCAAAATCTGCACCGACATAACCGAGTTGTTCCAACTGATCCATAATACGACCGGCACGACCAAAACCAACCGAGAATTTACGTTGAATAATTGAGATTGAAATTGTACGGCGAACATTGCTTTCACTAACCGCCCAACGTAAAATTTGTGGAATCTTCGGATCTTGTTCACCGATTTGTCCACGTCCTTCATCGTCAAAACCAGTTGAGCTACCATCCGGAATACCGTTCAAAATTTGATCTTCAATTTCAAGGTTAAAATCAGCTGGATTTTTCTCGCGTACATACTTCACAACTTCGTGCGTTTCGTCATTGGTCATATAACAGCATTGGACACGATCCACACCTTTGGCGGTCATGAACAACATATCACCACGTCCCATCAAAGTTTCAGCGCCGATTGTATCCAAGATGGTACGACTATCCACACCACTCAAAACACGGAAAGCAATACGCGTACCGATATTTGCCTTAATAACACCACTGATAACATCAACACTGGGACGTTGCGTTGCCAGAATAATATGAATACCAGCAGCACGTGATTTTTGCGCCAAGTTTTGGATACAATCTTCAACTTCTTTTTTATTACGCGACATCAAATCTGCCGTTTCATCAACTACCATGACAATATAGGGCATAGCTGGAATTTGACCGTTTTTATATGCAGGTAACGATTGATACAAAGCAATATTATTAACATGTTGACCTTGCAACAAATCATAACGATGATCCATTTCACGAATTAACCATTTGAAAGCATTAACCGCTTTGGTTACATCGGTAATACATCTTTCTACTAGCATATGTGGCAAGCCGTTATACATACCCAACTCGACACCACCCTTCATATCAATTAACATCAACTTCAATTCCTCTGGACTGGATTTGAAGATTAAACTGGTAATAATAGTATTGATACAAACCGATTTACCTGAACCGGTTGTACCAGCAACCAACAAGTGTGGCATCTCAGCCAAGTCGGCAATAATTGGTTCATCGTTAATGTTCTTACCAATACAAATTGCCAATGGACTCTTGTGTGAAATAAATTCGCGCGAACCCAACAAATCTTTAATTGATACCGTCCCAATGGTATGATTAGGAACTTCAATACCAATTGCGTTTTTACCCTCAATCGGGCTCTCCATACGAGTATTATTTGTTTTCAAAACAAAGTTCATATCATCGCGCAAGTTTTCAATTTGAGCAACACGCGTCCCCAGTTCTGGTACAATTTCAAAACGAGTAACTGCTGGAGCCACGCTGAAACTATGCACGCGTGCACGTACATTGTACTGTTGGAACAATTCATTTAACTTGTTTTCTTTTTCACTGGCTTCAGCATTAAACTGACTTAAATCCATACTTTGCGTGTGGATTAAATCCAAAGTAGGTCTAATATAACGTTTATTTTTAAATGTTTCTACCGTTGAACTGTTAGTGTTCGTATTGGTCGGAATTCCTAAATCAATAGTTGTCTGATTGTTCAAACTTTGAATCACCGAAGCATTGCGACGACGGCTGGAAGCAGGTGTTGGCTGTATATCTGCAGTTGGAGTGCTTGGCGGAGTCCAATTACTATTTCCGCCCTGCCACTGCATACCATTACCTTGTCCCCAAGTATTGCTTGGTTCCCAAGGTTGCGGCTGTGTTAATTGAGTTGGTGCCATTGGTGGTTGTGCTGCCGTCATGCGTTGCATTTGCGAAACACTATTTGACAATGGCATTGTCGGCGATGGCATATAAGGATAAGATTGTGTTCCAAACGATGGAGTCGGTGCTACAGGTGCCGTTGGTTGTACTTGTGACCAACTGTTACTATCTAAACTCTGCCAAGGAATTGCGACACCATTATTGTACATTTGCAAACCACCTGCAAAACTATTTGCCGCGTTACTTGCCGCCTGGTTAATTGCATCTGGCGAAGACAAGTCACTTAACGAAACCGGATGATTAACTTCCGCTTTGGTATGTTCTTGTTTCGGCAAAGCCCCTAGACCTAACAAACTCTTATTAGCATCAAAGTTACGGCGATTTTCGCGCATGATTTCTTTGTTAGCAATTTGCAATTTTTCGTAAAGTTCCGCCGTGTTTTTAGCGTAATCATATTTTGTATCAACAACTTCCGTTTCCTCAGTTTCCGTCGCAATAACTTGCTGTTCACGATTTTTGGTAATAACACGGTTGACCACCAAAATTAAACCAACTAAATACAATACACCCAGTAATAAATACGCCCCCACCGTACCTGAAATTATTAACAACAAATACGATGGCAAAGCAAACAACACTCCACCAGGTGTCAAATGTGAAGCCGAAAAACAGTAATTTAAATAACCACTCAAATCAGCATTCTTGCCATCATTAAGTACGGCTTGGGTAAATCCAACATGCATTGCCGTAAAGATAGCAAAAATCATAATAATGGAACCCCATAAATATTGTTGATTAACACGGATATGTTTACCAGTACGCAAACAAACACCAAATACGGCCGTGATAATAAAAACACAATAAATATAAATACCCGCTACACCATACAAGAAATCGGTAACCACACCACCCAAACGGAACAACATTAAAAGTGCAGCAATACCAGATGCCCAAATAATGACATCACCCCAAGGAAAGGGACGTTTAGCGTTCTGTCTTTTAGTCCGATGGATAATACCGTCCATTACCATAAATTATATACAAATTTTTGCTTTTCGTAAAATATTATTTACCAACAATTACAGTAATAATTTTTTCATTTGACAAATATTTTTTCACTACTGCATTAATATCAGCGACTGTTAAGGCATCAATCACCTTTAATTCGGTTTCCATATCAATCACTTGATTGCGTGCAGCCATTTGTTCAACAATCCGATTATTAATTCGCGTCGTAACTTCACTATCAAACAAGCGTTGCATGTGCCATTGATTACGATACCTTTTTAATTCTTCTTCGGTGATTCCATCTTGCAAGATTTTGTTAATTTCTTGATTAACCACTTCAATCACCTTTTGGGTATTTTTGGGCGTACAAGAAAACACTACCCCAAAGCGACCACCAATATCAGATAGTTCCAAATCACTAGAAATCGAATAAACCAAACCTAATTTTTCGCGCACACTAATAAACAAACGGCTACTCATATCACCGCCAAATAACAAGGCAAACAACGTCAAAGCATAGCGGTCATCACTGTATTGATTGCAAACTGGAATTGACAAAATGACGTGTTGTTGTTCCGTATCCTTCTTCACTTGCAAAGTCGTTGCGACTGGTTGAATGGCTGGGATGTTTTGGCGTTGCTTGGGTTCGGCTTTTTCCGAACTAAAAAATGGTAAATAATATTTAGCCACCAAGGCTTCCGCACGTTCCACAGTAATATCACCTGAAAAAGCTAAAATCGTGTTTGGTGCAATGTAATGTTTCTTAACATAGTTATAAATATCTTTTGGTTGATAAGATTTAATCGCTTGCGCATATCCAGCCACTGGATGTTCATATTTGGTTCCCTTGTAGAACAAGGTGTTCATGCGGTCATACATCACCGATATCGGTTGGTCCTCATGCATCGCGATTTCCTGAACAATAACATCTCCTTCTTTATCAAAATCATTCTTTTCAAATTTTAAATTGAAATACATGTCCGAAAATAAATCGATGCAATCTTCAATATTTCCAGCTACTGCTTTGGTGTGATAACAAGTCGCACTTTCACTGGTCCAAGCATTATAATGAACACCCAAGTTAGCAAACTCATCAATCACCTGTTGTCCGGTACGTTTGGTGGTTCCCTTAAATAACATGTGTTCACAGAAATGTGATAAACCTTCTTCGGCTTTAGTTTCATCACCACTGCCCACCATCACTAACATGCTAAAAGCAACACTTTTAAAATCCGCCATTGGCGTAACTACTAAACGCAATCCATTTGGATAAGTTTTAATCATTGTTTTCATATAGAATATATTATCCAAAAACATAATTTTACGCAAATCATAATATGGATAGATAAATGCCCAATAAAAGAATCGTGATTACTAACACCATTATTTGCAGTGTTTTATTAATACTAGGCTTTCTAGTTCAAACAATTAACATCAACCATACCTATGTTACTGTTACCGCACCAATTTCAAACGGCAAGCGTGACAACAACCAAATTGGACTTATGTTTATCGTTGATGACCCGCAACTGGCTAACAATTTGCCAAGTATTTTAGAAACCTTAAACCGCGCCCAAGCTCACGCCACATTCTTTTTCACAGGTAACGCCGCCACTAACAATCTGGAAATTTTAAAACAAGTTGCTGACACACAAGAACTTGGTAATTACGGCTTTTCCAATACAGCGCTAAATATTGCCGACAAAAATCTAATCACGGAAGAAATCAAACTCGGTGACACCTTAATCCGTTCATTGACCAATATTAAAATGAAAGTATTCACTCCACCAGCACTACAAGTCAACAAGCATGTCCTCGCCATGGCACATAATCTTGGTTACACCACCATACTTCCGACCAGCCGCGAAGTCGTAATTGATTGGGAAAACGCCAACAGTAATATCGTTCTATCGTACGCGACATATAAAATACAAGCAGGCGATATCATCGCCCTAAAACCAACAACCGCCACTGCGAAATGTTTTTCACAAGTGGCGGCTGCTTATTCAACTAATGGTTTTAAAATTACTTCGCTGGAGCGTCTTTTGCAACTGTAGGAACGATGCGCTGTAAATCAACACGACCCTTTTCGTCAATCTTGATAACTTTGACCTTAATCTTGTCACCAACTTTAACGACGTCCTCAACTTTATTGACACGTTCTTTAGCCAATTTAGAAATATGAACCATTCCCTCCAAGTTTTCAGTTAATTTTACAAAACAACCGAAATCCAAAATGCGAACAACGGTTCCTTCAAAGACTTGACCGACTTCAGGTTCTAATACGATGTCAGCAATAATTGCTTTGGCTTTTTCCACCATAGCAGACTCGGCACCGCCGATGAAAACCTTACCATCTTCTTCGATGTCAATTTTAACACCTGTTTGGTCAATGATTTTGTTAATCGTTTTTCCACCGCTACCAATCACATCTTTAATCTTTTCTGGATTAATTTTGAAAGTAATGATTTTCGGTGCGTATTTTGAAATTTCTTTTGCTGGTGCTTTAATTTCAGCATTCATGATTTTCAAAATTTTCATACGACCTTCACGCGCTTGTTCCAAAGCGGTTGTAATAATTTCTTTATCAATACCGGCAATTTTGATATCCATTTGAATGGCGGTAATACCTTTTTCGGTACCAGCAACTTTAAAGTCCATATCGCCATAGAAGTCTTCAACACCTTGAATATCGGTCAAAACTGCAACACGACGGCTGTTCTTATCTTTAATTAATCCCATCGCAATACCAGCAACAGCAGCTTTAATTGGTACACCCGCATTCATCAATGACATTGAACTTCCGCAAACCGAAGCCATTGAAGAACTACCATTACTTGATAAAACCTCACTGACAGTACGAATCGCATATGGGAATTCTTCTTCACTTGGTAGTACTGGAATTAAAGCACGTTCAGCCAAGGCACCGTGACCAATTTCACGACGACCTGGAGCTTTCAAAGGACGCGCTTCACCCGTAGCATATGGTGGCATATTATATTGATGCATATAGCGCTTAGCTTCTTCATCATCAATACCATCTAATTTTTGTGCGTCACTTAACATACCCAAAGTACAAACGTTTAAGACTTGAGTATTACCACGCGTAAATATCGCTGAACCATGAGTACGTGGCAACAGGCCAGTAGTAACCCAAATTGGACGAATGTCCTTGGTACCACGACCATCCGGACGAATACCTTGATTCAAAATTTTATCACGAACAATTTCTTTTTTAATTTTGTTCATGACTTCAATAATATCCATTTTGCTTTCATCCCAGATGTCAGCAAATTTATCGGCCACAATTGTTTCAACTTTATCTTCTTCGGCACGACGTTTCAAAGTATCAGTTTCTTTCATGGCAGTTTCAATGAAACTGGTTGCGAAAGCACGAACTTGTTCTTCCAAATTACTATCAACACAATGTAAATTTACTTTGCGTTTTTCTTTACCAACCTTCTTGGCAATACCAACTTGGAATTCACATAATTTCTTAATTTCCTCGTGAGCAAACATAATTGCATCAATCATGTCAGCTTCGGTAACTTCATTAGCGCCAGCTTCAACCATTAAAACGGCTTCGCTTGTACCACTAACAGTTAAATGTAAATCACTGTGTTCTTGTTCAAAAGCCGTTGGATTGCAAATAAATTTACCATCGACACGTGCAACTTGTACGGCACCAGTAGGTCCATTCCATGGAATATCACTAATGGTCAAAGCCACAGATGATGCCAACATACCCAAAGGTTCTGGTGCGACATCAGGGTCAACTGACAAAGTTGTTACCACGACGGCAACATCATTATGCAATGCCTTATCAAACAAAGGACGCAAAGGACGATCAATCAAACGACTTGTCAAAATAGCCTTGTCGCCGCCACGTCCTTCACGCCTTGTAAATCCGCCAGGAATTTTACCAACTGAATATAATTTTTCTTGGAAATCAACGCCCAATGGGAAAAAGTCAATTCCATCGCGCGGTTGATCCGCCATTGTTACGTTGGCCATAATTACGGTTTCACCGCAACTAACCAAACATGTACCATGCGCCAATCCACACAAAGCGCCGGTTTCCACAGTTACTGTACGATTACCAATCGTTGTTGTCCATTTTTTATTTTCCATAAGGGCTATTTTAGCATAAGTTTAACAGTTGTGCAAATTTTATTCGTCTGCTCCTTCTGCCTCATCTTTTTCCGCAACACTTTCGGAATTATCAAACGGCAAATATGGTATTACGATACAAAGTATCCGTACTAAAATTTTCCACAACTTTTTAAAAAACATTTTAAAATACGCTTTCATAAATCATTTCCTTTTTCCATAACCAACAACAGCCGCTAAATCTGACACAACAGCATAATTATCTAGTAATACAATCTGGAGTTTAAACTGGTCCCCATTTAAATTGATTTTAATTTTTTGCAGTTTATCGCTACCATTAATTCTGATATTCCGCTGTGTCCGGTTAGAAGTTGTTGTCAAAACTAAATTGGCGTTTGTTTTCAAGAAAATTTCGCGTAGCGTTTGAGTATCTGTGGCATATCCCAAACTAAACCAATCGCTTTCCCAATAACTGATTTCACTACTTTCCAAATCTGCTTTTAAAATTTCGCTATCATCATCTAGATGCTCTATCCGGAAGTTGCGATTAATTGTCAAAAGTCCATTCTCGCAAATTACCAATAACTTTCCGTGATAATAGCGAATATCCAAGCATATACCATAGCTAACTGGTAAATAAATGAATCCATCAATAAAACTACCACTTGCCCACTCTTGTTTTAAATCGACAGAATAGACAATACGGTTTTGCTGATTAGAAATTAAAAAGAGACGGTCACCAACTACGGCAAGTTGTTTTGGATAAATCAATTCTTCTAAAGGTTGGAAAGTGTGATTGACATCATCCGCATAACACAACCCACGCTGATTATCAGCAGCAAAAATATAGTGTCCCCATTGCGTCACGTGTTCAAAACCATAAGTCGGTTGCGGTTCACCTAAAGTCGTGAGTTGATTCTTAGTACCTTTTAATCCAGTCAAGCGATTAGTATAAATTGTGTTTTTCTTCTTTTTAACAACTACGGGCAAGGCGAAGTTGTCCAAGTTAAAACGCACACTCCGGTAATTAATGAACTGGCAAGATGCGGGATTTACCATGTTGTGCCTTAAACAATCCAGAGTTGTATTTTTCTTGCCAAACTTTCCATTCGTTAAACATGCCAGCAACAAATGCATATTCTGACAAAACTCCATAAACCAATGTCGCCTTATCCAGTTCATAGTCTTCAGGAGTAATCTGCGTTGAATCTGACATAATCCACTTACCCATGGTTGAATTTAAAACCAAACGCGCGCAGGCAAACAAGTGCTGATAATTATCATCGCCTGCAGTATTCTGCCAATCAATTGGCAATCCTAAAATGTCATTGGCACTACTAATTAAATCTCTCAAAATCATATTTTACATAATCCTTTATTTGCGCTTTTAAAGCTTGAATTTTTTTGTCCTGTTCTTGAAAGATAGCTGCATTACTTTCATCAATTTCCCGTTCAATGTCATCAGCGTTTTCACGACGCGTACGTTGTGCATAAGTCAAAGTACGCACATCGAGAGCATTGAACGGGACGATGAAAGCCAATTTACCATGCCAAAACACCTCATATCGTTCACGTTCTCCATTCCAAAAAACTTGATAACACGGATCAATTTGTAAAATACGCTCTGCGATGTGGAATAGGTCATGATAAATTCTTTGCATTTAAACTTACTCCGCTTTTGATTTTAAGGCAGAAAAGTTACTGCAACGACCTTGTAAGAATGGTTTATCACAAATCAAGTCAGCATATTTAACTAAAGTTGCCATATAAGTAGCCTTACCAGGAAGTTGTTTCAAGATGCTGCCATCTTCATTTGACAACCATGTCCAATCGCATAACTGATGCATTGCAAATGACTTACTATTCAAAGCATATAAATTACCAGCTTTACATTTAACGTCGCTATACATTGGAATGCCATTGAAAGTAAAGCCATGGAAGCCACCAGCCAATTCCGCAGTCGCAATATTAGAACGAGTACTCTTCAATGATTCAAAAATTGCTTTTTTAACACGTGGATGAGTTAATAAGATATCAGCTGGCATACTTTGACAATATTCTTCATAACCATCCAAGAATTCCAAAGCCGCATCCTCATCAAGTACTTTCAATTCCGTACCACCATCACGATAATTATATGGAGCAACTTCTGGATTTACATGAGCATTAACCCCATAGAAACTATTGTTAAAGATTGTATCAACACCATTCATACAGGTTTCATCTTCGTAATGATATATATAGTAACGATCAGCTTTATTTTCATCTAATTCATCACTTAATGTAATTGAACCTTCACTAACATTAATACTACTTACTACATTATCATTGAGAGAATCGGTAATTCCTTCCCCCGCACCATTTTGAACGCTAACATGCATATCTACAGCAAAATTGTTAATGTATTTACTGCCGACAACAATTGTTTGACGTCCAGCCTGAATTGCATCAGCATCAACAACAGCCAACAATTTCATACCATTACCATATAACATGGTAGTTAAGTTATTTTGCGCTGCCGCCACCAAATTTTGCATTTCACCACCCAATAAAGATGCGAATGCATTTGGGTCTAATGAAGCAGCTTTTAAAGCCTTGTCGCTGATTTGAAAAGTTCCATATAAATTTTTCAAAGGAACCGATAACTCAATATTTTTCTCACCATCGCCGACAGGTAAATCTCCCGTTTCAGTACCAGTACCGACTGATGCTTCACCATAGCGAATATTAACAGTAGCATTTTTACCACTAGCAATACGTGTGTTTTCTTCAATCATAGTTAAAAATGGATTTGTCTTTTTGTTAATGTCGTTAATAACTGTATCCAAATAGATATTCTTTAACGCATTTTCCGCAGTCGCAGTTGTAATCATTTTGAAACTCCTTTTTTAAAATATTCACATGCCAACCGATCTGCTTGCGCCAAATTAGTTGGCTTCTTTTCTTTGGCAAAGTCAAAAGCGGACGAAGAACTAGTCAACACTGTTGGCGCCTCACTAGTATTGTTAGATAACAAATACTCCCGAATTATATCCTCCCGTCTGGGCATGGAGTTGATTTTCTGTTCTAGTTCCTTATACGCTTGAGCCTTTTTCGTGAATGCACTTTGCAATTCACTATAAGATTTTTGGAGTGCTTTGATGTCCACTTCGGGTTGTATCGCCGCTTGTTCCAAACTACTCTTCTCCGTCTCTCTTTCGTTATTTGTTGAATTATTTTGATTTTCCATATTCTACTCCCAAAATTGCTAAAATCTTTAAACCGACTTGTTCGTAAATATCTTCAATACTTTGAATTGAACGGCGCAGTTGGCGTTTAACTTGTTCACTATAAATAGTTAAAGTTCCTTCACCAACCGTAGCACGATTAGCCATTAGCGATATCAAATCACCACCGCAACTAATTGAATTAAATTCATTCAACAAGCGGTCCTCTTCTTTAGTTAACTCCTCTGGAATACTACCAGCTTCCATAAACCTAGGTTCACGATAGCCTTGTTGATACACGATAATTTTACCTGGACACAATCCATCAACTTCCAAGCTATCCAAATCCACACTACCATCTTCTACTGCCACTACACCACAAGCCATACGACTCATAAATTCAGCGCGACGATTTTTAATCGCATTGTATGCACGTTGTACAGGAATCATGCGATCTACTACTGATTTACCAAAGAACTGTCCCGCCACTAATTCACTGGTACCACGTACAAACGGAAACGGATATGGTAATTCGCCATCATAAATCAATGCTTTATCGCGAATGATGGTTAAATGATCGCGCGTCCATTTTTCAACAACTAAATGGTCATCAACATTTTTTGCGTGAATAATCGAACTGATTTCTTCCATATTAGAAACATCAAGTTTGTTAGGATAAATCTCAAATGGCGAACAAACTGTGATTAATGGTTGATTATCATGTTTGGTAACTTTATAAAAAACTGTACCAGTAACTTCTTGCCAAAAATTTCCTTCTTCAATCAAACGTTTAAAACGTAATTTTTTAAATACCGCTTGTACCAATTCGTCATTAACATCGGGTTCCACTTCAGACAAGATAGCCAAACGATTTTCCACTAACGGACCAATATGGTTAAAACTTTCTGTTGATTGCCAATAATATTGTTTGGCATAACCAACGTATTGGTCGCCATTGTAAAAATCTAAATTAGTCTTCCATTTGTTTTCCAAACCGATGCGCATATTCTTACGAGCTTCATAGTCATTTAACACATCATCAATAATTTGTTTTTTGCTTTGTTTATTTTGCATATTACCTCCACGCCAGTATTAAAACACATCTTTTTCTAAACGAATCGTTTCCCTGCCAACGATTTGATTAAATCTTTTTTAGCGCGACCTAAAGTATTTAACGAGGCAGTTGGTTCACTATTAACCCTTTGCCAATCCATGACGATATAACGTAACGCGTCAATTGTATGGTCATTAATTTTTTGTGGCTGTTCCCCATCGCCCCAATAATACCCGCGTAACTCTCCAATCAAGTGCACACAATTTTTAAAGACAAATAAATGACGTTTACCTTCGGCATTGCCAAAAAGTGTTTTCATTTCCAACAAACCTTGCGCCAGGTTTTTATTGACATTGGCATCAACTGCAATTCCATGATTACGATACTGTGTCGCGGTCGAAATTTCACAAGCCGAAGTTTTTTGGGTTGCCGCACTGTCAATTAAAATTCTCACCTGCTTAATCTTCCAACCCAAATCAGCCGTTCGCTGTAAAATTGCACGGCTATGTTCAGCAACTGTTAATCCAGCAACTTCATAATCACTAACTGCATATAAATTTTCACCAATTACCGCCAGCCAAATTACACCGGTAGGATTCCGATATCCCGGATCAATTGCCAAATAAAGTGCATCAGGATTTTGAATCACAAATGGTTCAATAATGTTTTCCGTTTGAAAATTTGGGAATACCAATCCTTCTGCAGATACAAAACGTCCATATTTTCGGCTTTCTAAAACTTCTGGCGGCAAGCTGGACATTAAAAACCTTTTCTCGTCTTCAGATAGATAGGGGTTATCATCCCAACTCATCCAAAAGCAAGCCAAATCAGGTTGTTGTTCTTGTCGTAAATAAATTCGGTTATAAACCCAACTGCGTCCTTTCAAAGGTGTCATAGTAACCCAATGAACTCCACCACAGTCTAGTAAACGCAACAAACACTCATCGTAAATATCTTCTGGCGGTTCTTCATCAAACCAAACATAATCTAACGAAACGCCTTGAAAACGTTCACGTCCCTGTTCGCAATTACGAAAACCAATTTTACTAACCGTGCCAAAAACATTCCGCACTAAAATAAAATCGATTACACCATGGGCGGGCGCAAAAGAGCTTCCCGATACCATTATGGTCTTCACAATCCACTCTGGAGGCAAATACTGTAATATTTTGGCTTGTGCTACATCACGTTGTACTTGTCGAGTTAAACTAACAACCCACCCATTCATCGCATGCTCGATTTTCAAAAATGGGTGTAAACCAGTCGCATACCAAACAGTTTCAATCGCACCACACACACTTTTTCCCGTTCGGTTGCCACCGAATACAAAACGACTTTTGCATAGTGACCGATGAAAAGCCAATTGCTTCTGATGTTGCTTAATTGGTTGGTGTTGGTCTTTTAGAATCGCGTTATGCTTCTGACGTGATTGTGGTTTTGCCTTTAGATTCGTCCAATTGTTGTACTGTAACAACGGAGCATCCGCCGACAAACTTTTTAAATCAATGACATCATTTTCCATAATTCTCCTATCATTACCAATTATCATAGCTACATGTATCCGCTGTATTTCTACATTTGCTGGTTATTTTCAATGGCAGTTGTCATCATCTTAAGTTTGTTGGCATTTTTTCCCATTAAGTTACCAATTGCGGTCAAAACAACTAAACTAATTCAAACCACAACTCGTCCACGTAAAGCGCGTAGCCCAACTCATCATCAATCACTGAATTATTGGGAGCCACCATGGGAAGACGACGATGAAGACCTTTAAACCGTAACACAAAAAAAGGCAGTTAAATTTACTAACTGCCACAAAAAATGAAATTAATTTAATCAGTGAAAATCTTTAAAAGCTGGTTCACGCACAATAGTCTGTACAATTTCCAAAGCATGCTTTTCAATTCGTGAAATGTAACTGCGACTAATGTTTAATTGTTTAGCCACTTCGCGCTGGGGCAAAGCTACATGATTATTTAAGCCATACCGCAAACTGATGATTTTAAATTCGCGTTCACTTAAACGTTCACGCATCGCAACGATTAATTTTCGCATCAGTTGCTGATGCATGGCTTCGTCAATGTCACTTTGCTCACGGTCATCAGTAACAATATCAACCAAACAAATTTCGTTACCATCGTGGTCATCACCTAAACTTTCGTTTAAAGACCCGACCTGTTGATGTTTTTTGGAAACGCGCAGAAACATCAAAATTTCATTTTCAATACAACGTGAAGCATACGTGGAAATTTGCGTTCCCTTATCGGCTTTAAAAGAATTAATGGCTTTAATTAAACCGATAGTACCGCAAGAAATTAAATCGTCAGCCTCCGCCGCCCCATTATATTTTTTGACCACATGAGCCACTAGACGTAGATTATGCCGAATCAAAACATCCTTAGCCTGCATATCACCTTGCCAAAATTTTTGAAAATAAGCCAACTCCTCTTTTTTTGTTAACGGTTTCGGGAAAGATTTTTTATCATTTACCAACCCAGAAAAGAAAAGTACTTTTCCTAAAAAAGTGATGAAATTTTCAAAAATCATATCACACTCTATATGCGCGCGAATTAAAAAGTGTGACTACAACAAGATACAAATAATTCCGCCTTTACCGTTATTAACCACTTTACCAATGGTACGTTTCATTTGTTTCATGGCATTAGCAGGCATGTTGGCAATTTTAGTACCAACACCTTCTTGCATAATTTCATCCAAAGATTTACCAAAAATCGGTGTCTGCCAAACAGCTTCTTTATTGGTTTCATATTCACGTTTCAAGAACTCTAACATTTCTTTAGATTGTTCTTGTGTCCCAATCGTTGGTGTAACTTCACTACCAACATCAACTTTAATAATATGCAAACTTGGAGCGGTTGCTCGCAACTTCAAACCGTAATTTTTACCATGCTTATACAAACGTGGTGTGTCCAGTTTATAACTATCCAAGGTTGGCACTACTACTCCATAACCCTTGGTTTCCGCAGCATCAATGGCGTCTTTTAACTTGTCATATTCCTTAGCCTTGCCTGCGGCTTTTTGAATATAAGCCATCAAGTGTTGTTCGTTTTGAATATTCAACCCACTTTCTTGCGAAATTAATTGATAATATAAATCATTCTTCGGAACTAAATTATAAACGATAGTTCCAGTTGCAACATCAATTTCGCTAGTTTCAACAGCATTAAAATATGGACTATCAACACAAATGTTAGCAGGATGATTGTCGGACACACGATGCACTGCTTTAGTGTAACGACGTAAACGTTCAATTGCATCGACAATGACTGGATGGTTAGTTGGCATAACTTGTAACCAAGCTGGCAGATTAACTTTAAACCCTGTTACAGGGAAGTCCGCCAAGATACCATCAAAGATTTCGCTGATTTCCTGAATACCCATATTTTCGAAGTCAACACCCAACACTTGAACATTAAACTTTTCACGAATCTCATTACAAACACTCTGACAAACATCACCCTGCGGTTTTTTACTGTTTACCACGACAACAAACGGTTTACCATATTGCTTTAATTCAAAAATTACTTTAGCTTCAGCCGCTACGTAATTTTCACGCGGCAAATTTGTAATTGAACCATCGGTTGTCACTACAACTGCAATGGTACTGTGATCAACAATAACTTTTCGTGTACCAATTTCCGCCGCCTGGTCGAACGGCATTTCAACATCACTCCATGGCGTTTTAACATTACGAATGTGTCCGCCTTCTTCTAAACCACTAACGCCGTCAATCATATAACCGACGCAATCAATCATGCGCACACGCATCGCAGCATCACCGACTTTAATGCTTACCGCTCGGTTAGGTACAAATTTTGGCTGGGTTGTCATTACTGCCGTGCCGTCAGCGGATTGCGGCAACTCGTCAATGACGCGTTGCTGTTCATAACTATCCTCGATATTCGGGATTGCCAACTGTTGCATAAACTTGGTGATGAAAGTGGATTTACCACAGCGAACTGGTCCCACTACTCCCAAATAAATATCTCCGTTTGTACGGGTTGCAATGTTTTCAAAAACCTGATTGTTCATAGCCATGATTATGAA
>CAMOZC010000015.1 GCA_946630785.1 uncultured Clostridia bacterium
TAATATAACGTTCCTTTTATGTTATTACCGCCTTCATCTAAAATTTGGGTATAGACCTTACCCTTGTTGACATCAAACAAAGTACGATACTCGCCAGAGACATTTTCTTTGTGGTAAATTTGTTCGGTAAACTCTAACGCGCGTAAGAAATTTTCACCAGGTCTGGTTTTAATGGTGTAAGTAATATCAGAACTGATTTTTAATTTCAAGCAAACAAATTCGTGATTGCTAATTGCTTCTGGAGTGTCGTCATAAGTAATTTGGAACCCGTTAAGAGTTTTATAATAATTGGCAATGATTTTTAATTGGTCAATTTTCATTTGCGCCCAATTATCTTTACCAAGTGCGATATCACCAACATTTAAATTATCAGCCAACGATAAATTAGCGCCACCAATATCAATTGTATTTGGCGCTGTACCTTCAACAATACACATTTCGGCATCGTAGACTTTGTCATTTTTACTATCACTAAAAACAGGTACACGACGTGAAACAACCAAAACGACACGGCTTGGAAATTGAGCCGTCACACTCTGTAACTTAAATAAAGGGTTAACACTTTTAACATTTTTTGCAACTTGGTCTTGATTTAAATTAAATAAAATATTTTTTCCCTGTAAACCACTTTTAGAAATTATATCATTAATTTCGGTTTCACATAAAGGCGTTGCTGCTTGTGCCGTTGCATCCACGACCTCAACATCACGAACTACGAAGATGGTACCACAAGTAATACAAACTCCGGCCACCACAATAAAAATGATTAACATTGCCAACAAAACACGTGTTTTCATTCCATTGATAGTATAAGTCACACCGCAACTAAGGTCAAACATAATATGAATTAATGTCACAAATTCAAATCATTGGCGGGAATTGTTTACACGGACAATTAAGAATCAACGGTGCGAAAAACAGTCTACTTCCAATCATGACAGCTTGTTTAATGGTACAAGGAACCATCTATCTACACGACGTACCCAAGTTGTCAGATTTAAATCAAATGTTACATATCCTGGCTGATTTAGGTTGTACCGTCAATATCAAAGGTAATACGGTCAAAATTGAAGTTAACGAATTAAATACTCACATAATCAACGACCAAGCTGCACCCAAAATTCGTGGCAGCATTTTTGTAATGGGTGCCTTGCTTTCGCGACTAGGCAAAGTTGAATTACCATTTCCAGGTGGCTGTGCAATTGGCAGTCGCCCCATTGATTTGCATTTAACCTTATTGAAACAAATTGGCGTTAAATGCCACTGCCGTGATAATAAAATTTATGCGACTTATCAACCACGTCACCACCATAAGCCAACAATTTTATCCTTAGATTTTCCGTCAGTCGGTGCTACCGAAAACATTATTCAGGCCACGGCCTTAGGTATTCCCGGCAACACTTACATCATCCACGGCGCAGCCAAAGAGCCTGAAATCGTCGATCTTTGTAATTTCTTAAATCAATGTGGTGCGCAAATTCACAATGCTGGCACTGACACAATTACCATTCATAGCGTAGCTAAATTACACGGCACAACTTATGCACCAATTCCCGACCGTATTAACACTGGTTCATATTTAATTGCAGTTGCAGTCACTGGCGGAGATGTAACTCTCACTAACACCATTCCCGAGCATCATATTAATCTAATAAATAAATTAAAAGCCGTCGGCGCCAGAATTACCGTCGACAAAGATACGATTCACATCATCGTGTCACGACGACGTGCACAAAACTTTAACATCCACACCGCGCCGTACCCAGGTTTTCCAACCGATTTACAAAGTCAATTTTGCGTCCTAACGGCATTAACCAAAGGACATTCAACCATTACCGAAAACCTATTTGAAAATCGTTTCCGCTACGTCCCAGAATTGGTCAAGTTAGGTGCACAAATTACCATAGAACACAATCAAGCCCAAATTAAGGGCGTTTCCAAACTTACGGCAACACCAACCCACAATTTATGTCCCAGTTCATACCAAATTCCTAAGCCACAAACTTGTCTCGGCACTACGGTAACAGCACATGACTTACGCGGTGGCGTTGCTTTGGTTATCGCAGCATTAGCGGCTCACGGTACGACTACTATCAACCACGCCGAATACATATATCGCGGACACCAGGACATTGTTAAAGATTTGCGTCAGTTAGGAGCGAATATTGTGGCACTTGATTAGTTATCTCGGCAACAACTTTTTTAAATTCATCACCCCGATGTTCATAATTTAAAAATTGGTCAAAACTACTTCCACTCGGACTAAACAAAACCACGCCGGGTTTGGACACGATTTCGGCTGCACGTTTAACCGCACTAACCAAGTCGGTCACAGCAACCACATTTGATAACTTCAAACTTTGTGCAAGCGTCATAACAGTGTCACGAATTGCACCAAAGACTAAAACCTTTTCTACATGATTAGGTAACCGTGTCAGGAGTTCTGTATAATCTTGCCCTTTACTCAACCCACACAGAATTAAACAGATTGGCATTTTGATAGACTGGACTGCCGCCAAGGTCGCCGCCATATTTGTAGCCTTACTGTCGTTGTAAAAGGCAACTCCCTGGAAATCCGCTACTAATTCCAACCGATGTGGCTGTGCACGGTATCGACAAGCACGCATGATTTTATTCAAAGGCAAATGCAAACGACGCCCGACAGCAATTACCGCTAATGCATTCGACACGGTGTGTGGCATACCGCCTAAATTACCAACGACATCCAAAGCTCTTGCACGTCGCCCAAACTTTTCCCAAATCTGTCCATCGCGCACATAATACCCAGACACAACTTTTTGAGTACTATACCAAATTACGCGGGGTCCATGTCCACTGGCAATTTTCTCACCAACTGCTCGTGCGTTAATATCATCATAATTAACAATTAAGCAATCACGACGCGTTTGTTGCGCTGCAATTCGTGATTTGCACTGAATGTAGTTGAACATGTTTTGGTGACGGTCTAAATGGTCGGCTGTAATATTGGTTAATACTGCGATATGTGGATGTAATAAACGCGTTTGTTCTAACATAAACGATGAGACTTCAACGACGGCGATGGCACCATTTAAATTTTTGGCAACTTTTGAAACAGGAACACCAATGTTTCCACACAAAACGACTTTTTTTTGCGCTAATGAACACATTTGATAAATTTGATTCACAATAGTTGTTTTGCCATTGGTTCCTGTGACAGCAACCATACATTTGGGCTTTAATTTCGGTTCACAATAAAACGGTAATTCAACTTCAGGAACAATTGGTACTTTTTCGTGTTGCACTTGTTCACTTGGTACACCTGGCGAAACTACACAAAAATCATAATCGTCAACGACTTTCTCATTAGCATCTGCCACAACCACAGTCTCTACGCCACGTGCAACTAAATAACTTTCTGCAGCTTTACCACTGGCACCGTAACCGATAATTTTTGCTTTCATATTCATGCATATGAAAATAAACATTTAAACATACATAACCGATAGTACCAAAACAATGCCCATGATAATAGTAACGACAGCATAAACCGCAACAATTTTCGATTCGTGCATACCGCCTTTTTCCAAATGATGATGAAACGGTGCCATGCGAAAAATACGTTTTCCTTTGGAGATTTTAAACCAACTAACTTGTAAAATGGTACTCATTGCCGACCACACAAACACAATTCCGAGAAAAATCAAGGCAAAACCTAGACCGGTAAATAATGACACCATTGCAATAAAACCACCAAGGAACAAGGAACCGGTATCACCCATAAACACCGAAGCCTTTTTCGTGTTAAAAAGCAAGTAGCCCAACAAACTCCCCACGCCAACAGAAATTAAATTACCAATCGTGGTAACTTCATCGCCAATATCAGTCAAAGCAATCAACGCGTAAATAAATAACAAATAAATCAATGAGGTTGTCCCCGCCAATCCGTCCAGTCCATCGGTCAAGTTAACGGCATTAGTTGTAGCGACTAAAACTAATAACGTTAAAATAAAAATTCCAACACCGCCAATTTGCCAAAAGACATTCAAAAACGGTACCCAAATTTCACCACTGGGATTAATCCGTAAATAAAAAGCAGCAACCAAAAGTGCGATACCCAGTTGTCCAATAATTTTCTGATAGGCCCTTAATCCTAAATTTTGGTGATGTTTAATTTTCAAAAAGTCGTCCAAAAACCCAACAATGCCATAAGCGCAACTGGCCACCACAATGATTAAACTGAGTGGCGTATCCCACCCAATGAAAATCACGGCAATCAAAACAATCGGTAGCATAAAAATTAAGCCGCCCATCGTCGGTGTGCCAGCTTTGGCCGCATGCATATCAACATACTTCAAAATTGACTGTCCGGCTTTTAGCCATCGCAACCACGGGATTAAAACTAACCCAGTTATAACTGCGATGGTAAATGAAATTAACACCAACCATAAATCTGCCTTAAAATCCACAATTACCTCCGTAAGATATTATCCAACACTTTGCTATCCATATACGGAATTTTTTGATGATTGATGTCCATGTAATTTTCGTGACCTTTACCAGCAATTACTACAATATCACCGGGCTGTGCTTGTTGAATAGCAAATTCGATTGCCTCAGTCCGATTAACAATCCTTGCGTAACGTTTACCAAGTCCACCATCTAAAACTTGATTCAAAGTATCAACATCCAGCGTTTTAATTCCACGTTCAATTTCATCAATAATCGTTTCTGGATTCTCTGTACGCGGATTATCACTGGTCAAGACAACATAATCCGCCAAGCGATAAGCAATGGCTCCCATTATGGGACGTTTCAATCGGTCACGGTCGCCACCACAACCAAACACAACAAATAATCTAGCCTGAGATGGCAAAATGGCACGTGCGTTTTTGAGTAACTGTTCCAAACCATCTGGCGTATGTGCATAATCAATTACAGCCGTAACACCATGAATATCAAAAAGATTAAATCGTCCGGGAACTGCCGGTAAAGTTGCTAGAGCTTCCTTAATAATTTGCCAGGTAATACCATAATGATTACATAACAAGGCTGCTGCGACCGCATTATAAACATTATAAAGACCGGGCAAAACCAAATGACAAGCACCGACTTTACCTAAAATAAAATCACTGCCGCGTACGGATAATTGTACTTGGTCAACAAAAGCCCATTGTGCTGTACCCACAATCGTATCATGTTTTAATGAATAAGAAATACTAAAAACATTTGCCTTAGAATTAATTGCATTAGCAACTTCTAGACCATACTTATCATCAGCGTTAATTACCACGGTTCCACTTTCTAAATTCTGGAAAAAACTTAACTTAGTATTTTTATAGTTTTCAAATGTTTTGAAAAAATCTAAATGGTCTTGCGTTATATTGGTGAAAATTACACCCTGAAAATTTATCCCAGCAATTTTACGGTAAAAAATTGCATGCGCCGAAACTTCCATCACGACATCGCGCACGCCATTACGATACATACACGCCACGGCACGATGCAAATCAATCGGATCCGGCGTCGTTAACGTAGTAATACCTTCCCATTGTTTTCCTGCATTCAAAACGCCAGTTGTCCCAATCACACCAACATTTTTGCCCGTAGCCATTTCCAACATATGTTGCATAATGTAAGTCGTAGTTGTCTTACCATTGGTTCCAATCACACCCGTAACGCGCATTTTATCCACAACATTACCATAAAATTCTTTTGCCGCTAAAGCCATTGCGGTACGCACATCTGGCACAACAATATGCATAATTGATTTTGGAATTGTAACCTCAATATCAGTTTCGCTAACAATGACGATGGCACCATTTTGAATTGCTTCTGCAACATATGTACCATCTTTTAAAGCGAAATAAAGACCGCCAGGTTGTACCAATTGACTATTATGATAAAGCCCAGACACAGACACGACAACACCATTGATTTTAATGCTAATTTTACGACTACGCATAACCAACACTATGCCAAAGCCTGCACAAAAATTTGTCAAAATTAAAAGTAATTTTTAATAAAAAAACACTTTAACCATTTTGATTAAAGTGTTTTTGGTTGATATTTTTTTGCTTACTCTAAAGCGATTAAATAATAATAAATATTTTGTCCGCCATTAACAACAGTTACATCAACCATTGGGAATTTGTTTTGAATTTTTTCAGCAACAGACTGAGCATCAGATTCTTTAACATCTTCACCATAATAAATGGTAATTGAACCCATTGAATCTTGCATTAAAATTTCGCACAATTTCATAGCAACTTCGTTTGGATTTTTGCCTTTGGTAATAATTGATTTTTCATCCAAACCGATGATATCACCTTTCTTAATATCCAAATTATCCATTTGGGTATCACGTACAGCATAAGTAACCGAAGCGGAAACCACATTTTCCATGGTTGCTAAGAAAGTTTGTGTATTTTCTTCAACGCTTGCATCAGCTGAGAAAGCAATTGCCGAAGAAATACCTTCACAAACACTCTTGGTTGGAATAATAACAATATTCTTTTTGGTCAAAGATTGAGCATTCATAGCCGCCAAAGTAATGTTTTTGTTATTTGGGAAAACGAAAATTGTTTTCGCATGAACGCGGTCACAAGCTGTAGCAATTTCTTCCGCGCTTGGGTTGCTGGTTTGACCACCTTTAATGACAAAATCAACGCCCAAGTCACGTAATAATGAACAAACACCTTCACCTGTAGCAACTTGAACAATACCTTGTTCTTTATCTGGAATATTACGGCTGTTACGTAATTCACGGTTTTGTTCCAACATGTTTTCGATCTTAATTTTGGTAATTTCACCTAATTCCAAAGCTGCACCTAACGCCAAGTTTGGAGTATTAGTATGGACGTGAACTTTAACCATGTTCAAATCACCAACGCAAATAACGCTGTCACCTAATTCCATCAAACGAACACGAAATTTATCAATACTTGCCATAGTAGTGGTTTTTTTGATATTAACAACGAAGAATTCGGTACAATAAGCAAATTCAATTTCACTAATATCTTCGATTTCAGCAACTTCGTCAGCGGTATCACGGAAAACAACCATGTCACTGTCATGTTTTAATTCTTTAATTTCTAAATTACCTTCCAAAGTTGCCAATAATCCCATGAAAATAGTAATTAAACCGCGTCCACCAGAGTCAACAACACCAGCTTTCTTCAATACAGGTAACATTTCTGGGGTTTTTGCCAAAATAATTTCACCAGCATCAATAACTTTTTGGAAAAATTCCACAAAATCATCGGTTTCGCGCGCAATTTTTTCCGCTTCCTCAGCCATAACACGAACAACTGTCAAAATTGTACCTTCTTTTGGTAAAGTTACCGCAGCATAAGCGGTTTTGGCACCTTCTGTCATTGCCGAAGCAAATACGCGTGTCGTGATTTTACCATTACCAATCTTACCAAGCACGGTCATAATACCTTTTAAAATTTGACTGGTAATAACGCCACTGTTTCCGCGTGCACCTTTTAAAGCACCACGGGCAATTCCATCGGTTAACTCAACCAAGTTATTGGCAACATTTTCAACCTCAGCCATAGCGGAACGCATGGTCAAACTCATATTTAAACCAGTATCACCATCTGGAACTGGGAAAACGTTCATGCTGTTAATATATTCTTTGTTTTTATCCAATAAATTGTAAGCACCAAGGAACATACGTTTCAACATACCAACAGAAAGATTGGTAATTTTTTTAACTTCATTATTTGCTGATGAAGTTTTGGCAGTCTTAGCTTTAACACTTTTGGTTTTACTATTGGTTGATTTTTTACTTACTGATGTTTTTTTAACTGTTGTATTACTCATTTTTATTTCCTTTATTATTTACGGATACCCATTACACGAATATCAACGAATAAAACTTCCATACCACTGAAATTTTCAACGCGGTATTTAATAGAATTGCGCACAGAATTAATAATCGCATCAATAGGCATACCGAAACAAATAATTAAGTCAATATAAATACCGACCTTGTTTTTGCTAACCCAAACGCGAACACCATTACGCAAACTGATTTCACTAGCCGTATTACGAACAATCCGTTTTTTTCGGCCGACACCCCAAATTCCGTAACATTCTAAAGCAGCGACCCCCGCAACGGTACGAATCGCTTTGCGCGAAATTGCAATGTTACCATACAAATTTGAAGTACTTACAGCCATGTAAAATTACCCAACTTTTTTATTTAAAGTTTTTTTGCATTTAGTACAAACTTTTAAAGTAACTTTTGCACCATCTTCAAAAGTAATGGTTTCTTTTTGTAAATTTGGAACACTCTTTTTTGGTGCACGACGGTTACTGTGAGAAACAGTATTTCCCGCCAACTTATCTTTTCCGCATAAATCACAAACTCTGCTCATGGAATGCAATATAACACATAAAAATTATTTATGCAACAATCTATTTATACCTATTGAAAAATTGTTGTTTTCATAGCATTTTTTGGCATAATTGCCGACTACAACCACGTTTACACCAGCTTTTTTCAATAAATCAATGTTATTTTCGTTCACACCACCATCAATAATCATCGTTGCATTCGGATTTAATTCACGAACTTGTGGTATTAATTGTAACGCTTCAGAATGAAAAGTTTGTCCTGATTTACCACATTTAACAGTCATAACAATAATATAACGTGCGGAACGGATTAAATCCTCGCAACCACGAATTTCACATCCTAAGTCAAGAACCAAGCCACGACAACCCGCATCAACACAATTAATATTGTTCATTAATTGCGAATTCTGCAAATTCAATAACTTCTTATTATTATATACATCAGTTAAATCAAAAGAAACAGAACGAAATCCAGCAATTGAAGGCGCTGGTTCTCGCATTAAATGCAAATCAATATCAATCTGATTAGCGTAACTTTGTACTAAACGAAAAACTTCAGGGTTTGATTTAAAATAATCAAAATGTAAACAGACTTCACCCGGTTGAAACTCACGACTGAGTTTTACAATATCTTCAATATATTGTGTTAGTTTTGATTTTTCAACCGCTAGATATGGTTCAATTGAAATTGCTATTTGCATACACCTAATCATACCACAAATCACAATAAACATAAAACAAAAATAATTCATAAAAGGAAATATGCATACATTGACGCAATTATCCTCATTTACATTGCTTTTATTGGCGTCACTATTTACATATCTATTAACCGCATTAGGTTCCGCCATAGTCTTTTGTTTCAAAAACATCAACAAACGTTTACTTGATATTATGCTCAGCACCAGTGCTGGTCTCATGCTTGCCGCGTCATTTTATTCACTTATTACCCCTGCTACGACCTTAGCCGAAGAACTTTGGCATAACTCATGGCTACTTCCCACTTGCGGTTTATTTCTTGGCGGATTTTTTATCATTGCCTGCAGTATCATAATCGATAAGAAACTTCCCCATGCTTCAGATAAAAAAAGAAAAATATTAATCATTGGCATCATGCCACTACACAATATTCCGGAAGGATTAGCCGTTGGCGTCAGTTTCAGCGCCATCACGGCCGGAATTGCCAATTATTCAGTCACAAGCGCCTTTATGGTCGCCCTTGGAATAGGTATTCAAAACATTCCCGACGGGACTTCAGTCTCGCTACCTCTATATCGTGACGGCATGAGCAGAACTAAATCATTTTTAATTGCACAATCCAGCGGTATTATGGAATTTCTTGCTGCAATTGTCGGTTATTTCATAACAACAGCCGTTAGAACCATGTTACCTTTTCTGCTCACATTCGCGGCCGGAGCCATGATTACAGTTGTCATTAGTGAATTAATTCCCGACATAGCACCAGAAAATCGCACCATCAGTAACATAGGTTTTATCATTGGCTTTGCCGCCATGATGATTTTAGATTTAGCAATTACAATTTAACCTTGTTGTTCCATATGACGTAAACGTAGCTGTCCACAAGCACCATCAATATCATCACCTTTGTTTTTACGCATAGTACATGATACCCCACTTTTAATCACAGCATCCATAAAAGCCATCGCTATTTCCCGTGTCGGCGGAGTCAAAACCGCATTTGCGTCAAAATGTAACGGATTTAAATTAATCAAATTAACATGTGCCGGAAATCCGCGTACCAAATTAGCTAATTCGCGTGCCTGCTTTACTGCACAATTAAACGGCACTCCATCTTTCATCATTAAAGAATATTCAAAAATCACACGACGATGTGTCTTTTCAAAATAATATTTGGCCGCATCAACCAATTCAGCAATTGAATACCGTTTAGCAACTGGCATAATTTGTTGACGTAATTCATCATTTGGTGCATGCAAAGAAATACACAAATTCACTTGAGTATTTTCTTCCGCAAACTGCCGAATTCGCGGAACTAACCCCGAAGTTGACAAACTAATATTACGCGCACTGATATTAATCCCATTTGGCGCAGTAACCAAACGTAAAAATTTCATGACATTATCGTAATTATCCAAAGGTTCGCCAGACCCCATCAAAACGATATTTGTCACTCCCCGTGCCGCTGGCGTCGTATTTAAACGGTTTATTAACAAGACTTCTGCTAAAATTTCGCCCGCAGTCAAGTTTCGCACCAACCCGTTTTTACCACTAGCGCAAAAACGACACCCCATCCGACAGCCGACCTGAGTTGATACGCATAAAGTATTTCCATAGTTTTGACTCAACAAAACACATTCAATTAAATCAGTCTGATGTTCGACATTCCCTTGGTTTTCAGCATTTTGAGTAGAATTAACCTTTGAATCGCCATTTTCAACCCTTTTGTATGCCAACAAATACTTTTTCGTGCCATCACGTGAAGTCTGGACGGTAACAATTTCCGGTAAATTACAATTAAAATTTTGCGCCAACCATACCCTTAAATCCTTTGGAAGATTGGTAATTTCAGCAACAGGAATTCCCTGATGCAAAGCAGTAAAAATTTGCTCAGCGCGAAACCTAGGGGCGTTTAAAGGCTTTAAAACCTCTTTTAACTCATCAAACGAAAAATCATAAATTGATTTCATTTCTTACTCCAACACCATAGCACGCAAATCGCGCCCATTGCAAAAGTCTTTTCCCGAGATAATTTTCTTACCCGGCAACTGTAAACTTTCAATGCGCAAGGCGCCTTCGCCACAAGCAATCACTAATCCATTACGCGCGTCACAACTAACAATTGTTCCGGGTTTGGTTTTCACATTCGAATCGACCGCGCTGGCCACATAAACTTTAACCAATTCTTGATTTAGATTAAAATAAGCAATTGGCCAAGGATTCAACCCGCGAACAAAATTAACCAAATCAACGGCTTTCTTACACCAATCAATTTTTGCCATTGCTTTATTTAACATTGGTGACATTGTCACCAATTTAGGATTCTGTGGTACAAATTTCGCCGTACCCTTTTCAATTTCATCCAACGCTTGCAACAAAGCTTGAATTCCAATAGGGACCATTGCATGTAAAACCTCACCAGCAGTTGCTGCTGGCTGAATTTCTAAAGACGCAGAACAAATCATCGGACCACTATCCAAACCTAATTCAGTTTGTAAAATTGTCACACCGGTTTGTTTTTCACCATTAATTACCGCCCATTGCACCGGAGCCGCACCACGATAACGCGGCAATAAACTTCCATGAACATTGATTACGCCATGCGGAGCTGCATCCAAGACATTTTGACGTAATATTTGACCAAAAGCACAGGTTACAATAATATCGGGATGATATTTTTCCAACAAATCAGCCTCGGCACTAATTTTTTGTGGCTGTAAAACTGGAATTTGATGTTCTAGCGCAAATTGTTTAACTGGACTCATGTGTATCTGATGTCCACGTCCAGCCAAAGTATCCGGCTGTGTTACAACACAAACAACGTCATGTTTTTCAACAATTCCAGCTAAAACATCCGCAGCAAACTGCGGTGACCCCATAAAAATAATTCTCACTTAATAATATTAACATACAAATAAATATTCACAAAACGAATTAGACTCCAGTCACATGTGTCACTATTATTAAATTAATGTTTAGTATTTGTTATGATAATAACATACACTATATATTGTATATATTTTTACACTAGACAAAATCTTGCCACTACGCTATAATAAATCATGGCTCGATTAACAATTATCAAACAAGATAATCCTCTTATTAGAAAAACCAGTAAGCCCGTTACGGATTTTACATCTCATTTACACGAAACACTTGACGACATGCACGAAACACTACTCCACGCCAACGGCATGGGCTTGGCCGCCGTTCAAGTTGGCATTCTTTATCGCATGGCCATCGTTTTAACCGAAGAATACGGTCCGATTGAAATTATCAATCCAACTATTAAGGTTGCCAAAAATCAACGTGTTGATACCGAAGGTTGTCTCTCCTGTCCGGGAATCAGCGGACGTGTTCGCCGTCCACACCTTGTCACACTAGAATATCAAGATCGTAACGGACAAAAACAAAACCGCACCTTTCACGGTATGGATGCCGTCTGTTGTTGCCACGAAATCGACCACATGAACGGCATTTTATTCATCGATAAATTAGAAAATTAATCATTAACCAGGAATGATTGTGTCTGACATTTTTTCAATAAAACCATCAATGGCTTTAAAATCATAGGGATAATCGAAGTTGTATTTTTTCTGTCTGCGGCGTTCAGCATGTTCTTGGTCCCAAATATCGTTAATATATTTTAACTCACTTCCGTACGTTGTGTCAGCATACGCTACCCCGTATTTTTCACCCAAATAAGCATCATCACGACGAGAAACCTCGTACATATCAATCGCAACTTGCTGACGATTACTGCCAATGTTTTTAAAATACTCCGCTACAAAATCATTATAATATTGATAATCAACATACAGGTGTAAAAAGACACCCTTATTCAAGTCATCCTGCATATCACGATTAATCAAGAATTTATCGGGATTCACCTTTTCACGATTATATTTAATAATATCATGCCTTTCCGTCCGGCTACCATAATGCGACACGGCCTTATCTGAGTGTAAATCAGGCAAAACATTTCCATCCAAGAAGCGTTGCACATCTTTAATTACGTTTGGATGTTTTTCCAAAAATCTCTTTGCAATTGCCAAATGAGTCATTTGTGAAGGCATGCAAGCATAATAACACCACCAAAATTCATTGTCCACAATTTATAAACTTTTTTAACTCCACTATATTAAAAGTTAATTAACAAAATTTATTTGTGTAATTTGATTCTGCTTGTTAATGTTTAAAACAATGCCTATCGCCATCATGAAAACCAACAAGCTGGTACCACCAAACGAAATAAACGGCAATGGTAAACCAGTCGGCGGTATTGTGCCAGTAGCAACAGCAAAATTTAAGCTACTCTGCACCATAATGACCGTAGCAATACCATAACAAAGATAACGTCCAAAAAAATCATTGCAAGCACGACCAACTTTAAAAATTCGATAAATAACCCAACCAAAAGTTAAAAACAGAATCAGACAGCCAACAAACCCAAATTCTTCAGCAATAATCGCAAAAATGAAATCACTTTCGGAAAACGGCAAAAACATGTTTTTCTGCACACTATTTCCGTATCCAACACCCCAAAAGCCACCATTAGCAATAGCGTACAAACTTTCAATCAACTGGAACCCTTCTCCTTTCGGGTTTGCCCACGGGTCGACAAACGCTGACAAACGTTTTAAACGGTAAGGTGCGGCAATTAACATCACGCCCACCGCAACAATGGCTGGTAATAAAATCAAACCCAATACCTTCAACCGCACACCACACAAAAACAAAACCGCGAACATAATCAAACCAACCGTCATTGTAATTGACATATTTGGTTCCAAAATAATCAATCCGCACATAACACCACCCGCCAACAAAACCACTAAAGTCTGCCACCAACGTGGCACATTTAATCGTCGTGATTGGTCAATATTTGCTCCGTTTGTTTGATATTTACCAGCAAAAATTCGCGCCGCAAAAATTACAAAAGCAAATTTAGCAATTTCACTTGGCTGTAATGAAAAACTACCAATACCAATCCAGCGAGTTGCACCGAGTTTAGAAATGCTAATTCCAGGAACAAAAACAGCAACCAACAACGCGACCGCAATGCCAAAAATTACATACGTCCAACGTTGTAACCACCGATAATCAATAAAATACATTAACCCCAATCCAGTTACCCCTAACAAAAAACCAATCATTTGTTTGAAAGTATAATAAAACGCATCACCATAATAAATTTTCGCATTATAATTTGACGCTGAATAAACCATAAAGATTCCAAACACTACCAACGCGATAACAGGTAATAAAAGTTTTGCATCACAATATCTTGGGGTTATTTTACGAAAATACTCCACTATTTTAGTCACATTTAGACATCTTGGCATCTTTTTCCGTTTTACCTTACGTTTAAAAACATAGTGGCGATTATGTCCACCATTTGCCTTCCCTGTTGTGACCGATAACATATTAATATTTACGACAAACTAGCAGGATTTATCTCAAAAAATATTTTGACATGACGTGCGATTGGCTGTTCTTCGATTTTTTTAATACATGCATCCATATAGTCAATAGTCTCCTTTGCCACGTCTTGTTTAATTCGCGCCAAAATCTGATAACGGAATTTGTTTTGCAAACGACCATAGGGACACTTCATCGCGCCAAGATAAATGAATGCTTGTTGGTTTTTATCATATTCACGCAAAGGTTGCATCATTTGCTTAATTACTTCAATAATTTTTGTATCAACAGTTCCAGACACTAAAACACGCACAATCGTTGAAAAAGGTGGATATTTTGTGGCTTGTCTGGCGGCAATTTCCCTTTGATAAAACCCTAAATAGTCATAATTACGAATAAATTTATACACATAATGATTTGGCATATAAGTTTGTAAATAAGCTTTTCCCGCCGTACCAACTTCACGCCCCGCTCTACCAGCCACTTGCGTTAACAAGGCAAATGTACGCTCTGCCGAACGATAATCAGCCACAAAGCCGCCATCAGCATTTACAATAATCACCAAGCTAACTTGCGGAAAATGATGCCCTTTGGCAATCATCTGCGTACCAACCAAAACCGATGGCGAGGTATTCGCAAATTTTTCCAAAATTTTTACCAACGCCCCTTTAGTTTGCGTGTTATCGGTATCCATCCGCAAAACTGGTGCAACTATCCCCGC
Organism: uncultured Clostridia bacterium; assembly: GCA_946630785.1. GTDB lineage: Bacteria > Bacillota > Clostridia > Christensenellales > UBA1242 > RGIG8050. Next base: position 15,188 of record CAMOZC010000015.1, read on the forward strand.
CTGAGATAATAAATTTTCAATTTCCGCGCAAATTTTCTGCGTACCCATGGCGCCATGTTTAATATAGGTGCTACCACACTGCGGACAGCGTGACGGGAATGGCATACGAGCAGCACAATAATGACATTTTAGTTGCTCATCATCTTTATGATAAACCATTGATACGTCACAATTATCGCATTTTGCATGCCAACCACACTGTAAGCAACGCACAGTTTGCGAATAACCACGACGATTTAAAAACACCATTGCGGAACGTCCTTGACGTAAGGTCTGTAATAATTCACTTAAAACCTCAGTACCGAAAACGCCACCATTACCGGAACGAATTTCATTGGCCATATCAACAATCTCAATCTGCGGCAACGGAACATTGTTAACTCGTTTAGTCAGTTCCAACAGTTTATATTCCCCATGTTCCGCCAAATAAAAACTTTGAATTGAAGGCGTGGCAGACCCTAAAATTACTGGGCAACGATGCCATTTAGCACGCATAATAGCAATATCGTGCGTTAAATAACGCGGATTACTATCACTTTGATAACTGCCATCATGCTCTTCATCGATAATAATTGCCCCGAGATTTTCCAACGGCGCAAATACCGCGGAACGCGCTCCAATTACAATCCGAGCACTCCCCTGATTTACACGCAGCCATTCATCATATTTTTCACCACCGTAAAGTTTACTATGCAACATTGCAACAATGTCACCAAAGCGCGCTTTAAAATTTGCTAATACCTGTGGCGTTAAACCAATTTCAGGAACCAAAACCAAAGCCGTTTTACCCATTTCTAAAACTTTCTTGATAATGTGCATATAAACTTCGGTTTTACCACTACCTGTCACACCCTTCAGTAAATAAACATTTTCCGGCTGGGTTAAAACTGTATCAACACAATGTTGTTGTTCTTGATTCAAAACGACTTGGTGGTCCGAAAATTCCATACTAACAGGTACACGTCGTTTTCCGTTACGTTTAGGCTTCCCCGCGCGAATCGCACTGGGAATGTATAATTTTAAAACATCAATCGCACGCAATTTAAACTTAGCACAAATTTGTGGCAACAAATCCAACAATTCTGGTTTAATCACAAAATCACTTGCTAACCCATGGATTGGCTTCAACAATTCTGGCGCAACATTGGTTTGTTCCTTAACTTCAAGCACAAATCCATCAATTTCTCGTTTACCAAAAGGAACTACGACACAGGAACCACGCACAACACTCAAATCTTCTGGAATTAAATAATCCCACGCTGCATCTGCAGGTGAGATTACATTAGTATTTAAAACTGCATCAATAACAACTTTTGCATATTTCATCATTTAATTAATTAGAACTTTTGCCAGCTACTGTTGTTGGAACAATTTTACCATCAACAATTTCACGCATAGCACAAGAAATTTGTTTTTCTTTACCAACGGTATTTTGACCCATACCATGGGCAATCAAATCTTTGGCTCTCTTAGAGACCATAGCCGTCAAAACATACTTATTATTATCGGCTCTTGCAATACAATCTTCAATTTTGGGATAAATCATAATCTATAGTATAACATTATTTTATTTCGTGACAAATGAATTTTCTAGATTTTTTGTTAATGCATAGAAATTTCATTTTTATCATCGCGCAAACATTTAAAAGTTGGGAAACGTAACGAATATCCATCATCATTTTGATTTTGTGAAAGTTCAAAATAACCAATTTCAATAATATGTCCAACAATCTTTTCTGGGTGCGCAAAGAACTCTTCACGTTCTTCTTTTTCAAAGCCACTACCCACTTTACAGGTATATCTTTTTTGGTCAGGCGCGATAAATTCAACCGTCACCGCACCTAATTTTCCCTGATTAGCACCAGAACCTTCTTCCCAATCCAGAACCAAGACATCGGCTGCGTTAAAACGTTTAACTTTCAATAAATTTTTTGTACGCTTGCATTCATAAGGCGCATCTGCGATGTTAACCATAATTCCTTCGCGGCCCATATTGGTATATTCATCACAAAGAGTATCAATTTTATCAGTGTCTTCACCAACGTAAAGTATGGGCACTTCTTTCAAGTGTGGCAACTGTACTTTTCGCAATTCTGCACTCAACATGGTTTTACGTTTTTCACAAGGAATCGCGCTGCCACCATTTAACAAATCGGCTTTTGGCAAACAATCAAAAACATTATAAACCAAACCTTTTTTTATGCCATCGCTATTGGTAACTTTAACCGTCATGCGATATAAATCTGCACTATCAATTGGTTTATCTACTCCTAACAACAGTTCCCCATCATAAACCATTTGCGGATTTAACTGACGCACCTCTTCGGATAATTCAACCATATCATCAAAGGATTTTCCGGCACGCGAAAAGAAAGTCGGTTCCCCCGCTTCATTAAAAATCAACATACAACGTACGCCATCAAATTTTTCCGTAATAATAAAACGTTTACCAACGACAAAAGCGGTATTCTCCATGTATTTTTCCGCTAACATAACATTGAAAGCCGGAATAAAATTGGCACCGAACACCTTATTCAAGGTCTTTTCATTGGCACCCAAAGTTAAATCTTTTTTAATCAGACCATTTACTAATTCAGTTTGTGTTTCGTTCAAATCAGCCGTAAACTGTTGTAAAACCGCGATATCTTCGTCACGACCAGTATTATGTGTTCTAAAATAATTCAATAACTCATGCAAGTCCGCACATTTTTCGCAAATTAAAGACACCTTTTTAGCCAATTTACGTTTACTAATTCCAGTAACAACAAACGGATCAAACAAAAACTGCAAAACTTCTTTTACAGTTTCATTGTTTTGATAAGATTTTAAAATGGCTTCTTTTTCCAAACGTGAAGTTGTACCAGTAATTTTCTGATAAAAAACTTCAAAATCATCTAAAGTACTCATGCTTGATAAATAATCCTACCACAGTTACTGTTATCGCAAATGACCCAGCCATCGGTTTTAATTTTATTTACCATTGCCCCAGGAACAAACGTTGAACAACTTGGGCAATAATCAGCAGTTAACGGCACAACAACATCTTTGACACTGTTGCCGGTATTAACACGAATTGCACGATATTTGGCCAATAATTTTTCATCAATGCCTTTAACCATATCATTGAATTGTTTTTCCAGTGCTTGAATTTTCGGAGCAGCATCTTTTTTGGCTTCTTCAAACATTTCTGTATATTTTTTCTTAATAGCACTACTTTTTGCAACTTCATTAAACAAAACTTTATATGTATTAGTTTTTTGCACAATACGACGTTCAATATCAGCCATTTGACCTTCTAATTTAGTCAACTTTGACAAGAAATCATCATAATGTTCAACATCAGTATCGTTACAAGAACGCGCTTTTTCCACCTGCACCAAAGTATCATTAATAATTTTAGCAAATTTTTGATAATTATCTTGCAAATCTTTGGCATCGTTTTCCAATTGTGTCAATGTAACACGTGAACTTGCAAGTGTTTGGTTAGCCTTATCTAATTCAACCTTAACCTTACTCTTCTCTAAGTTTTGAATCAATTGCAAACGCTCGCGATCAACTTTTTGCGCTGCCAATAACTTTTCAATATTTGCATTACTCATAACGATATGATACCACGCCTTACAACATTAAGCAATCATTACATTTCGACGAAATCACGCAAACGACGAGTACGGTTCGGGTTACGCAATTTGCGCAACGCTTTAGCTTCAATCTGACGAATACGCTCACGAGTAACCTTAAAAAGGTGTCCAACTTCTTCCAAAGTACGTGGGCGACCATCGTCCAAGCCATAACGCAAACGAATAACTTTTTGTTCACGCGGAGTCAAAGAAGATAAAATTGACAGCAATTGTTCTTTAAGACCTTTTTTATAAGTTTCATCCTCGGGTTGAATAATTGTAGAATCCGCGATGGTATCCATAATGGTTCCATCCCCTTCATCGCCCAAAGGAGAGTCAATACTGGTAGTATCTTGGCTGATACGACGGATTTCTTCGATTTTATCCTCACTAACTTCCATGCGTTCTGCCAATTCTGACGTCGTCGGTTCACGTCCTAACTCTTGTTGTAAAACTTTGGTCGTTTTTAACAAGCGATTAATGGTTTCAACCATGTGTACTGGTAAACGAACAATACGACTTTGGTCAGCCATCGCACGAGTAATTGATTGACGAATCCACCAGGTCGCATAAGTTGAGAAACGGAAACCTTTACTGTAATCAAATTTTTCAACCGCTTTCATTAGACCAAGGTTACCCTCTTGGATTAAATCCAACAATTTTAATGGTGTACGGTCAACATATCTTTTCGCAATATGCACAACCAAACGCAAGTTACTTTGGTTCAAGATTTGTTTTGCTTCTTCATCACCCGCAGCCATACGTTTAGCAATATCAACCTCTTCTTCAGCGGTTAACAATTTATAACGGCCAATATCGCGCAAATAAATTTTAATTGGGTCATCGACTGACGCTTCAGAAATCATTTTTTCAATAGCGCCAACACGCATTTTTTCGTCGTCGTTAACTTTTTTAACAACAATGCCACTTGCGGTCAAAATTTGTTTAGCTTTTTCTACATCCACCGCGGTCGCATCGTGTTCAATTAACGTCATCGTTAAAGTATCTTCACTGATTTCACGACTACGTCCTGGTTCCATAAAACGTTTAATTAACTCAAGCAATTCCGGTTTTAAACCATCGGCCGGATTAGTTTCTGTACCAGCATCTTGATTAACACCATCAAAAGGCAAGATAGTTTGTTTTACTTCCGGTGCTGATACTTGTTTTTCAGCGGATGGTTGCTCAACTTTGGTAGCAGGAATTTTAACTTCATTTTTTACTTCCTTCACTGTTTTTTCAGTATTTTTTGATTTAATAGTGGTTTTCGTAGCATTTTTAACCCCACTGGTAGTGCTTTTAACGTTTTTA
>CAMOZC010000016.1 GCA_946630785.1 uncultured Clostridia bacterium
GTTGTTTCATTGAAATTACTGACATTTTATTTTCCTCCTTGTTTGTCTGCCTTCGATTGGTCTACATATTCGCTAAACGGATTTTCCGCAACAAGTAAATACTCACAATCAAAGTGAAATTTTAATGAGCTTTATTATAACACGTCACGATGATACATGTCAATTGCATCTTTGATGACTTTCTTAGCTGCGGCCTTATCCTTTGGCGCAAATACTTCTACTTTATCAGTAGTGTTTTTATATACTTTCAAGAAATGTTCAATTTCATCAATCATTACTTTTGGAACATCATTGATATCTTGATATTGGTTAACATAAGGATCATCGACTGCTACTGCAATAATTTTCTCATCCCTTTCACCTTTATCAATCATTTCGATTAAACCAACTGGACGGCATTTAACCAAAGTATTTGGGTCCAAGGTTTCTGAACAAATAACCATAACGTCCAACGGGTCATGGTCTTCTGACAATGTTAATGGAATTAAACCATAAGAACATGGATAATGAGTTGCTGTACGCAATACACGGTCCAAGATAATTAAACCTGTTTCCTTATCCAATTCATATTTCTTTTTACATCCTCTAGGGATTTCAATCACAGCCACAAATTCATCAGGTGTGATACGATTTGGATTCATTGAATGCCAAATCACGTTTTTGTTAATCGTCTTCGCTGACATCTTCTGCATATACCTCCAAAATTTTTTTTGATAATTCTTCATCCGTGATTAAGTCCATGCTATCTTCATCATCTTCTAAAATGTGAAATATCACGACCTCTTCTTTTTTTAATTCAAGCGGATGCAAAATCGCATAATACTCTGAGTCGTATACTACAACTCCAACTTGTTCGAATTTAACAGATACACCATTGCCTTGTTCCAATTCGATGATGTCATCGTTATTTTCATCAAACAATTTTTCAACAATACTATCGTAAACCATTATTTACTCTCCTTTTCGTCAGAGTGGTCTTCGACAATTGCTTCTACCGGACATGCATTAATGCAAGCCGTACACGCAATGCATTTGCTTTGGTCTACTTCATACTTGTCACCAGTGGCCGACATTGAAATCGCACCAACTGGGCAAATACCAGCACAAGTGCCGCAACAAATACAATTATTTGTGATTTTTGCCTTCATTTAACGACTTTCTCCTTTCGTCAAGATACAATTGAAGTATAATTGAAGCGGCTACTTTGTCAATTAATTTTTTACTTTGCGGGTTGTTTCCAATAATCTCCTCAGCCTCAAAAGAGGTACAACGTTCATCAACAAACGCAACAGGAAATCCCAATGCTGTAAACGCAGAACCGAACTGTCTGGCTTCACGTGACATCTCACTTTCATCACCATTCATATGTAACGGCAACCCAACCACAATCTGTCCAACATCATGTTTTTGAATAATATCCATGATTTGCGTTAATGTTTTCTTCAACCCACGATTTTCTATAATTATCAACGGCGAAGCAATTAACAAAGTTGGGTCGGACAATGCCAACCCAATTCTTCGTCTGCCATAATCAATACCAAGACAACGCATAAATTATTCTTGTGCCGCTCCTGTTGCAGCATCTTCACCGAACATAGCCATTGCTGATTTGACTTCTTCAATATCGCGATGGATTTGTTCGTTTTGTGCGCGCAATACGCGGTCAAGGTTTTCCAAAGTTGGATAACGATCTTTGTTTTTGTTCAAGATTGTTTCGCAATTTGCCACACTTTGTTGTAAGCCGGTTAATTGTTTAATATCTTGTTCCAATTTTTTAATACGTTCTGGTTCTACAGTTGAAATGTTATTAACACCGTAAACTAAAACCTCTTGTTTTGCAACGATGGCTTCACGTTTACGTAACAAGCGTAAATCACGATCCAAGGTGTTTTTAATACGACGCAATGGGATAAATTCACGATTGTTTTCACGCAATGCTTTTTCATTTTGACGTAAACGTTCTTCCAAATCCTGCAATTTCATATTATAATCCAAGACCAAACGTTCACGTTCTTCTTTGGTATATTCGCGGTTAGTAATCATCGTGGTTACAGCCTTTGATTGTTCACGAATACGTGCTTCTTCTTGTTCAATATTTTCTTCTTTTTGTTTCAATTCAGTTTCACGTGCAACCAAAGATTGTTTTTCTTCTTCTAATTTGTCCAACATTTCTTTTTCACGTTGTTGATATTCAGCTTCTAATGATGCACGGATTTCAGCCAATTGTTCTTCACTAACAACACCGCCTTGATTATTGTCTTGAGTTTTGATTTCCAAAACTTGTTGTTTCAACATAGCAACTTCGTTTTGTAAACGAGCTTTTTCTTCTTCAAGGTCGTTTTTCTTATCTTCAATGGCTTGTTTTTCAGCAGCAATTTCTTCAGATTGTTTGTTAACCTGTTCTGCCTCTTTCATCAATTCGCTACGTAATTGCATGTATTTTTCACGTAAGCGTTTTTCGTTTTCTTCGTATTCGGCTTGTTTAGCTTCGTCATCAGTATTTCTTTCAGCACGCGCTTTTTCCAATTCAGCCTGCAACGCAGCATTCTTTTCTTCCAAGGCTACAACCTCATCAGCAATACGTTGTTTGAATTCTTCGTATTCCTTCTTGATACGTGCTTCTTCAGCTTCGTTTTGTTGTAATTTTTCTTGGTTTTGAGCATCGATTTCGCGTTCCATTGCTTCGAATTTTTCTTTAATTTCTAATTCACTAGACAATTCAGAAGCCAAACCTTCTTTAACTTCAGATAATTTTTTCATCAATTTAGCTTCGGTTTCAATACGTTGAGCTTCTAATTCTTCGCGCAATGCTTGAGCTTCTTCACGAGCAGCCTTACGTTCTTCACGTAATTGTTCCATCATTTCTTGAACATTGAATTGCTCATCTTTCAAAGCTGCTTGATCTTCTTCGCTGGCTTTTTCTACGATTTCTTCATATTCTTTTTGTGCATTTTCTTCTTCAGCTTTTTTATCGTTCAATAATTTTACAAAATCTTCATATTGACGATTCATTTCTTCTTTGAAACTTGCAATAATTGCTTCGGTTGCTTCGTTATTTTCAGTTTTTGACTCAGCATGTTCAGCTTCTATTTCTTGGCGTTGATTTTCCAAAGCCTGTTTCATTTTCAATTCATTAAGTTCACGTTCTTTTGCCAATTCCATTTCCAAACGTTGAACTTTCAATGAATCCTCCAAGACTTTGTTCATTTCATCATAACGTTGTTCAAATTCAGCCTTTTCAGCATTACGTGATTCTTCTAATGCAGCAATATTTTCTTGCAAACGTGCCAATTGTGCCAAAACTTCTTCATTAGCAGTATCATTAGCAGTATCAATTTCAGCACCTTCATCATCGTCATCATCACTGTTTTTCTTGTTTTCAACCTTGGCTGGAGTTTCGTCAATTGCGTTTTGGTTAGCAATTGTCTCGCGTAAACTTGCCAATTCGGTTTCATATTGTTGACGCATATCAGCAATCATTTGTTCATATTCGGCTTGTTTGTTTTGTTCTTCTGCGACACTTTGTTTTTGTTCTTCAATGGTCGAAACAGCCATGTTCAATTTTTCTTCATGTTCAGCCAAACGTTTTTCTTGCATTTCACGTTCGTGTGCCAATAATTCTTTCAAAGCCGACATAGTTTCTTCATCAACACCACGGATTTCTTGTTTATTGTTTAATTGATTAATCAATTCACTACTTTCTTGAATTAATTGTTGCATTGCCGCTTGAGCTTTTTTGGTGTCTTCACGGCTTTCCACTAATTCGTTCATAATATCCGCAAAACGGTCTTGTTCACGACGATTTTGGTCTTCGATATCGTTTAAAACGCGATCAACATTTTCACGTTCAATGCGTTGTGTTTCTGGATTTTGAGCATTTTCACCAGTAACAATAGTACGATTCAATGCTTCTAATAACTCGGCATGGCGTTTCTCTGATTCAGCACGTTCGGTTTCACGCAATTCATTCAAGTGTTGAATTTCATTTTGCATTGCTTCAATACGCGCGTTCATTTCGTCATCAGCTTCAGTATCACGTGCGGTATAAACTACTTGATTGCCTTCATCACTATCATCATCATTTTTTCTTTGTGCGCGTTCGGTTGCAATCGTTTCACGTAAGTTAGCGATTTCGTTTTTGTATTCTTCCAAACGTTTTTCTTGTTCAGCGCGTTCGCTTGCCAAAACGTTTTTCAAAGATTCCATTGATTCTTCGTCCAAACCACGTGGCAAAGTTTGGTTTTCCAATTTTTCAATACGTGCTTCACTATCACGAACCATTTGTTCCAAAGCAGATTTAACTTGGTTATTGTCTTCACGTTCAGCAGCCAATTCGTCCAAAATACTTTTGAACATTTCTTGTTCGTGCAAGCGTTGGTTTTCCATGTCTTGCAAGATTTTTTCTACATTAGCAACATTGGTTTCAGTTACACGTTGTTGTGCTTGTTCAAATTCATTACGTTGAGTTTGCAAAGCTTCAGCCATAGTAGCATCCAATGCTTTTTGTTTTTCTTCATACTCACGGCGTTCAGCTTCACGTTCAGCGTTCATGCGTTCAACTTCACGTTGCATTTGTTCAATCAAGGTAGCAGTTTCCGCACGTTCACGTTCAATTTGTGCTTGATAAGCATTGCGTGTTTCGGTCTCTTCGTAAGTAGTTGGAACTACTTGTTTTTGCGCATTGGCTTCATCTAACATTTTTTGGAAGCGGTCTTGCATTTGTAAAATTGCATCTTGGTATTGGTTTTGCATTTTCACGAATTCGTCTTCCTTCTTGGCTTCGCGCTCCGCATTCAACGCATTTTCTTCTTTGGCACGACGTTCATTTTCCATTGCATTAATTACAGCAGCCAAGCTGTTTTCTTGTTCACGTAAACGTTGTTCTTGTGCTTCACGTTCAGCAGCCAAAACATTTTTAATTTCTTGTAACAAATCTTTATCTTCTTTTTTACCCTTTTCGGCTTTTTCTTGTTTTTCAATATTGTTAATTTGGTCTTGGCTATCTTTAATCATTTGTTCCATTTCTTTTTTAGCCTGAGCAATTAAATCTTCGGATTTTTCTTTTTCTTGCAATTCGCTTTGTAAACGAGCGGTTTCTTGTTTTTGTTTTTCCAGTTCAGCCATTAAATTAGCAAAGCGTTCTTGTTCAGCTTGTTTTTGATTTTCCAATTCATTTAAAACTTTTTCCAAACGAGGGTCAGTTGCAGGTTCTTGTGGCATTAAAATTGGTGCTGCCGATTTATTGCGTCCTGCATTGTCATTTTGACTCCAGAAGTTAAAAGCATTATCATCAGATTCATCTTGGTCATTTAAATTAAAAGCAACAGAATCATCTTCAGCCTGTTCAAAGAAATTGTTTGTATCACGATTGTTGCGATTACGTTTAGCTTCGCGAGCAGCTTCTTTAGCCGCTTCTTTTTCAGCACGAATACGTTCTTTTTCAGCAGCACGTTCAGCTTCTTGGCGTTCACGCTCCAAACGGGCTTCTTCTTCACGTTGACGTTTTTCTTCAAAGGCACGTTCTTTAGCTTCTAATTCTTTACGTTTACGATCTTCTTCTTGCATTAATGATTGCAAGCGTTCTTCTTCCTTTCTGCGTTCTTCTTCCTCTTTTTGACGTTGCGCTTCAATTTTTGCAGCTTCTTCTCTGGCTTTTGCTGGATCATAAAAGTCTAATTGATTATTATCTTCACGTTTCTCAAACGTATCTGATTGCACTGGTTGTTGCATTTGAACAACAGTCGTATTATTAGCAGCTGCCATTTTCTTAATACGCCATCTGCGTCCCAATCGCCAGATTAAAACGCCCAAGACGACGAACACTGCCGCAGCAACTAAAGTTAACACAGCCCACAAATAAGCACCTGGTGTTCCATCTTCGTTGAACCATCTCCATGTTGTCAATAATAATTCTTCCATTTTTCCCCTCTTTTATCTTATTTATTTTTTGTCAAGATATTAGTTTTAATCTTAACAAAAATGACGGTATTTGTCAATATACCTAGTATGGTTTTACAAAAAACTTTACATTATTCATGCGAAGCATTATATAAGAATTATGAAGCGTGAATTTGAAATTTCTGGTATGGCCTGTGCCAGTTGTCAACATAATGTGCAAAAAACGGTTAGCAAAATACGCGGTGTACGTAAAGTAGACGTGAATTTGATTTCAGCTAAAATGACATTAGAGTGTGACGATAATATTTCAGCACAAACAATCATTGATACTGTCACCAGTATTGGTTACGGTGCCAAGGAAATTGATATCACCACACCAATACCTGCCCAACAATCCACGATGATAAAAAAAAAATTAATTAAACAAATTATCTCGTTAGTACTTTGGTTGCCATTAATGATTTTTGCTATGTCAACCATGCATACAGAAAAACATGCACTACTCTTTGGCATCATTCAATTAATAATCACTACAGCCATCTTGATTTTAAATTACCAATTTTTCACACATGGGTTTAAAGCACTTTATAAACTAATGCCCAACATGGATACTTTGGTTGCCTTGGGTGCCAGTGCCGCATACGTTTATGGCATCATCACGATTGTTTTAAATCTGATGGGCTACCACCAGCACGCTTTATATTTTGAAAGTGCCGCAACAATTGTTACGTTGGTCGCACTTGGAAAATACTTTGAATCCCGGGCAAAAATTCATACGTCAAATGCCATAAAAAAATTAATTCAACTTGCACCAAAAACTTGCACAGTTATAAAAAATGGCATTGAACAAACAATTGCTATCTCCGAATTGGCATTAAACGATATTATTTTAATTAAACCAGGTGACGTCGTTCCAGTTGATGGCGTTGTAATTAGTGGCACTGGATTATTAAATCAAGCAGCAATTACCGGTGAAAGTTTGCCCGTGACAAAAAACATCGGAGACACAGTCATTTCCGCTACTCACAACGAAAACGGTACATTCACTTTCCAAGCCACGAAAATTGGCAAGGATACAACGCTTTCACAAATTGTCAATTTAGTTGAACAAGCCAGCAACTCCAAGGCACCAATTGCCCGCGTTGCCGACAAAGTCAGTGGTATTTTTGTTCCCATTGTAATGGGTATTGCTTTAATAACATTAATTACTTGGTGGATTATCACTCGCGACTTTGCGACAGCTTTTAACTTTGGCATCAGTGTTTTGGTTATATCCTGTCCTTGCGCGCTTGGGCTGGCAACGCCATTAGCCGTAATGATTGCTACTGGCAAAGCAGCAACCGCTGGTATTTTAATCAAAGATGCAACCCATTTAGAAAATCTCAACAAGGTTGATACTGTTATCTTAGACAAGACAGGTACAATTACCAGTGGTACTTTAAAAATTACCGATATTCGTCCGTTACAAGGAAATTTAAGTCAAGCCAACTTGCTACAATTTTATGCCAGCATTGAACGTTATAGTGAACATCCTTTAGCCAAAGCAATTACAGAAGCCTATGGCAACCACGTTTATCTTGACATTCATGATTTTCAAGAAACACCTGGACAAGGTACTCAAGCATATATTGGTAACCGCCCAATTTATCTTGGTAACCCGAAATTTATTGCACCATACTTGCACCAAGTTGACCGCCAAAGAGCAATCGCTTTAACCGAAGAATACGCCAAAGTTGGTAAAGCCACTATCCTTTGCGCCACCACCGACAAATTACTTGGAATTATAGCGCTAGCTGACACAATTCGAACTGATAATATCCAAGCGATTCAACAATTAAAACAAATGGGTTTAAATGTTGTTATGTTGACTGGTGATAACCAAATTGCAGCCAATGCTTTTGCCAAAAAAGTTGGAATTGACCATGTTGCAGCCAACGTGTTGCCAGCAGAAAAATATCAGGTTATCACCAAAATACAAAACATGGGACACCATGTAGTCATGGTCGGTGACGGCATTAACGACTCACCAGCACTAAAAGCTGCCGATATTGGCATTGCCATCGGCAGCGGTACTGACATCGCGATTGAAGCCGCTGATGTCGTTTTAATGAAAAATTCTTTAAGCGATTTAGTTAATGCAATCAAACTTAGTCACCGCACTTTGCGCAATATCAAACTTGGTTTATTTTGGGCATTTATTTACAATATCATCGGCGTTCCATTGGCAGCAGGAATTTTCTACCCGCTTTTACATTTAGCATTAAACCCAATGATTGCCGCCACAGCAATGAGTCTCAGTTCGGTTTGTGTTGTATTAAACGCTTTAACTTTAAATTTATAAATTTACATTTTCGTGACGATACACAACAATTCTTTCACCAGGGGTACATCCATTTTCCAAGTTAGGATTTTGTTGCAACAATGAAGCACAACTTAAATTAGTACGTTTTGCTAAGTCCCATAAATTTTCTTTTTCACCGATAATGTAAATCCGAATAGCACTACCATCTTCAACTTTTGTGACCCCCTCTTCGATGTCATTAATTAGTGTTATTTGTTTTTGGCTACTTGCCTGAATAGTAACTCCTAATTGTGCATCAATCAATAATTCAGTACCACGACGTGCCTTAGCGTTAACACTCAACGGAACAGCGGTTACATTCACAGCATAATCACGGTCAATATTATCCATACGAACATGGGCTTGGAATGGTACTTCATAAGCATCACCAGTAATAATATGTTCTTCATTTTCCAACCAAAGATTCATTACCAAGACACCTTCAAGCATTGTCTTTCCGTCACCAACTGAGACTTGTAGGTGATTGATTCGTGCTCCATCAACGGCCAAGACATGCGAAATATACGGCCAATTTGGCGTCATGTTGAGATTGCTTTCAATATCAATAGTTGAATTAACCTGTGGCAAAACCTCAACACAGTTGGCTTGCATGGCTTTAAATGACAATTCTTTATCAAAAGAAATTGCATCAACAACTGAATTAAATTTGTGGTTACTATAAATTGAACCATTGAAAGCTAAATTCAATTTCAAAGCTAAAACCGCGCCTTTTTGATTGTTTTCAATATGCATTTCAACCGCATCAACCGAAACCACTCCAGTCGCCAAATCTTCGGCTGTAATTCCATTTACAGCAAATCCCTTAGAAAAATCAATTTCATGAATTACGTTATATGGAACGCTAACATTATCCAATAATTTAACACCTAAAATATTAACTACCAACGTTCCTTTTAAATTCACTTTTCCAGCAACAGTCGCAATATCTTTCAAATTGGGATTAACATCGACCCCCAGAACGCCCTCACACGAATGGTCAAGTTCCACATTTTCAATAACTTCAAATTTATCATGCAGAACTGAATTAAAACTTAAAATTTGATGTTCGGTTTTACGCACTTCAACATCACCAGTTAAATTACTTACTACCTGCAAGTCATGTGATTTAACATTTTGCACTGTTATCGTTACCATATTGGCTAAAACAACTTGATTATCTTGCAATTGCCATTGACTATCAACCAAATTAGCCGTTGCAAAAATTTTATTAATATCATCGACATTTTTAACAACAATTTTCTTTTCAAAAGGTTCGCTGAAATCCTGACTATCGTATTTTTCAAATTCGTTGACAAAGACCAAGCGCACAGCAAAATTACCATTAACAGTAATCTCATTTTCGGCAACAGTAGTATGTTGTCCCAATAATTGACAACTTACCCCAATCAACTTCTTCGCATTTTCAGGTAAAGCAATTTTATTTTCAACTTTCAATTGTACATTATCTAATGATACCAACTCCTGTTCAACTAAATTTTCCATCAAAACTTCCATAAAATTTCCCCCTATAACAAAATTATATTTGGGCAATAATTAAAGTATGCGTAAAAAAACTCAATCCATTGAAGTTATCAAAGCCAAAATTCACGCCATGCTGGGTAAAGATATAAACATGTCAGTTTGTCGCGGACGAAAACGGGTTTCCAAATATGCTGGTATCATTGAAAACACATTTCCCAGTGTTTTTGTTGTTCGGTTAAAAAGCAAAGAAAAAGACACAGGACGTGTCCCGTGTCTTTCATATTCCTATAGTGATGTTCTTTGCGGTGAAGTACGCATTGAAGAAGTAAGTTAGATTAATTCAACAATTGCAGTCATCGCATCGTCACCCTTACGGATGCCTGTTTTTAATACGCGAGTGTAACCGCCGGCACTACCAGTTTCTTTAATACGTTTTGCATATTTTGGAGCCAATTCATTAAAGATTTTTTCAATGATTGGGTGATTAATATGTTGTGTACGTTTTTCAAAACTTTTTTTGCTTTCATCCTTGCTACGAATTTCTTGGAAATCATAAAGATTAGCCATCAATTCACGACGAGCAGCCAATTTCTTTGGTCCGTCAACTAAAACTTTACGTTTACTTTTAACACCTTTCTTATCGGTGAATTCTTTTTCTGTAGCAACGGTATCTGCGTAAGTTTCAATAGCTAAAGTTAAATATTTTTCAGCCAATGCTGCAGTGGCCTTAGCACGTGCATAAGTTGTTGATACACGGCCAGTCCAAAACAAGGTTGAAACTTGATTACGCAAAATTGCCATATGTTGCGAAGTTTCGCGTCCTAATTTTGCTGGTTTCATTAAAAGTTCCCCTCCTCTTCTGATGATCGCAATGATAATCCAAGACTTGCCAATTTAGAAATAATTTCGTCAAGACTCTTAGAACCCAAATTACGAACGCGCAACATATCTTCTTTAGATTTGCTAGTCAAATCACGAATTGTTTTAATGTTAGCACGGTTCAAGCAATTTGCACTGCGTGGTGAAAGTTCCATATCTTCAATACTCGTTTCAAAAATCTTTTCAACGGTTTCTTCTTTGCTTTCTACAAATGTATTGTGGTCAGCCATTCCTTCAACCATATTGATTAATAATGTCAAATGATCTTGGATTAATTTAGCAGCCAAAGCAACAACTTCTTTTGCTTCAACACTACCGTTAGTGGTTAATTCAATGGTCAATTTATCATAGTTCATATCGCCACCAACACGGCTTGGTTCAACAAAATAGTTACATTTAACTACAGGACTATAAAGACTGTCAACAGCAATATAGCCGATACTGTCATGAGCACCTTTTTGGTCTTTAGCAACCACATAACCACGGCCACGAGCAACAGATAATTCCATTTTAAATTCAGTGTTGCTATCCAAGGTTGCAATAACCAAATCTGGATTGCAGATTTCAACTAAACTATCATGTTCAATATCTTTTGCATAAATTGGGCCAGCGGTTTTTTTGTTAATATGCATGGTTGTTGTGTAGTTTAAATCGTCGGTCAAAGCTTTTAAAATTAAGCTTTTAACGTTCAAAACGATATCAGTAACATCTTCAACTACACCTTTAACTGTTGAAAACTCATTATTGACGCCGTTAATACGAATTGCAGTAACTGCAGTACCAGGTAAATTTCCTAAGGTTACGCGACGAATCATGTTACCTAAAGTTGTACCATAACCACGTTCCAAAGGTTCAATAATAAAGTGCGCACTTTTTGCCCCGGTGCTTTCGTTAATAGTAATTTTTGGTTTCATTAATTCCATTTTTAACATAATAAATTTCTCCCTTTCAATATTACATTTCAAATTAAATTACATTTTATTTTGAATACAGCTCAATAATCAAGTTTTCTTGAATGTTCAAATCAATATCTTCACGAGTTGGTAATTCCAATACTTTACCAGATAATTTTGCGCCTGAGAATTCCAACCATTTTTGTAAATTCATTTTTTGGTCTTTCAATACTTTGAAAATTTCCAAATCTTTTTTAGTTTCTTTAATTGCAATTACATCACCCTTCTCAACTAAGTAAGATGGAATGTTAACTGAATTGCCATTAACAGTAATATGTCCGTGTGAAACTAATTGACGAGCTTCGCTACGGCTATCCGCAATACCCATACGGTAAACAACATTATCCAAACGACGTTCCAAATATGATAACAAGTTATCACCGGTACGACCTTTGGCACTTGCTGCTTTTTCATAAAGCGCACGGAATTGTTTTTCTTGTAAACCATAAGCGCGTTTTACTTTTTGTTTTTCACGTAATTGGGTACCGTATTCCTTCTCTTTCTTGCGTGCTAAACCATGTTGTCCAGGAACAACAGGACGTTTTTCCATAGCACATTTTGCTGATAAGCAACGTTCACCCTTCAAAAATAATTTACAACCTTCGCGACGGCAAAGACGACAATCTGGTCCTACATATTTAGCCATGATTATTTTCTCCTCCTCTTAGGTGGTCGACAACCGTTATGTGCAACTGGTGAAGTATCGGTAATCGACAACACTTCTAAACCTGCTTGATTAAGTGCCCTGATGGCGTTTTCACGACCAGCACCTGGGCCTTTAACAAAGACATCGACTTTTAATAATCCCATTTCTTTTGCAGTAGCAGCTGCTTTTTCAGCGGTTGTTTGTGCTGCAAATGGGGTTGATTTACGACTTCCTTTAAAACCGGCAACACCCGCGCTAGCCCAGTTAATTACGTTACCTTGGTCATCGGTCAAAGTTACAATCGTGTTGTTGAAAGATGCATTAATGAATGCCTTACCTTTAGCGTTCAACGTTTTTTTCGCTTTACGTTTAGTAACTGGCTTTTTCTTCATTGGTGCATTAGATTTTGCTTCTGCCATTTATTTCCTCCTAACTCCTTATGCCTTGGTCCTGATAACCATTTTCTTTGGACCTTTACGCGTACGCGCATTTTGTTTAGTTGATTGACCACGAACAGGTAAACCTTTACGATGACGAATTCCACGGTAACAACCGATTTCTGTCAAACGTTTAATATCCAAAGATACTTCACGACGTAAGTCACCTTCCGTTTTTAAATTTTTGTCAATATAAGTTCTGATTTCATTAATTTTTGCTTCCGGCACATCTTTGGTACGAATGGTAGGATCAACCTTACATTCGGTACAGATTTTATCTGCCGTTTTTTCACCAATGCCATAGATATACGTTAAAGCGTATTTAATACATTTATCTTTAGGTATATCCACACCACTAATTCTTGCCATTATTTTCTCCTTCTTTTTTATTAATCTATAAAAACGCACACTCCAAAATTGCCGCGCGGAGTGTGCGAGAATTTTTTACCTTAACGCGGTGATTTGGACGGACGCGGTTGACGCTGTTTGTGTTTTGGATTTTCACAAATAACCATAACAGTGCCGTTGCGTTTAATAACCTTACATTTGTTGCAAATCGGTTTTACCCCACTTCTCACTTTCATTGTCCATTTCCTCCGTTATCAATTACAGATTTACTGCGCCAAGTAATACGGCCGTTGTTTAAATCATATGGTGAAATTTCCAACTTTACCATATCACCTTCAAGGACCTTAATGTTATTTTTGTAAAGTTTTCCCGATAAGTATGCCATGATAACATGACCATTAGACAATTTGACTTTGAACTTAGCATTACGCATAACTTCAATGACAATGCCCTCTACCTCGATTGCATCAACTTTACTCAAAAACCGATCCTCCCCGCTGATAAATCCACAATAACCTTAATCTTACAACATTTAATTTATTTTGTAAAGCACATTTTTTGCAATTTTCAATAAAGCAGAATTAGATATAGGTATCGTCGTCATCAGTAGTATCTGTTGCAGCATCTTTCGAAGTATCATTTGTAACATTGTTCACAGCATCATTAGCACCATTGGTTGTAGTTCCTTGTTTTTTAGTCGATTTTGATACGCTAGCAACAACATTTTTAAACCAAGATTTAAAATTAAAGTTAACATTGAAATGTTTCTTGTTTTTCACAAAATCAACACCAATATATCCGAAAACACCTGCAGCCAAAACTAATACAATCAACACACCAATTACAATTGGATTCACACCTTTCTTAGAATTTTTACTTTCATTCCATTCTTCGTCCGAAATATTATTTGGTTTTAAATTATTAAAGGCTTTTTCATAATCGGCAACCACTGACTCAACGTCTTTCAAAACCACATTTTTATCTAAAACGACATCATCACCATTTTTCATCCATTTTTCATTAGCCTTGTCACGTGCAGCTAATAAAGTAGTTAAATCATAACGTTTATACTCATTAGTCTGAAATAATTTCTCATAGCGGGTTTCCAGGTCTTGATGTTTCTTAATTAAATCCTTAACTTCTTTCGCATCAACCCCACCCGCTGCAGCAACACTACTGCGTATATTATCGTTCAACGAATGGAACAATTGATTCAATCTTTCATAAAACGTGACATAAGCATCAATATTATTTTTTATTTCATCGGTCGCTTCTATTTCGACATACTTTTCAACAATATCCTTTTTAAAAGTAAAATAACTCAAATATACATTGTAATCATATAAGAACGGGCAAGTATTTTCCACTAATGTTTCATTAAAAGCAGGAGTTTCTAATAAGCGAACTGGATCAACTCGTAAACCTTGATAAGTATTTTGCAAATTTTCCAACAGACTTTTTGCATTACTCGTATTTCCACTGGCACGCGCCTGAAAGGCAGCAGAATAAGCGTTTTTAAAAGCCTTGCCAGTCGTTTTGTCAAAATATGCATCAGAATTGTCATAATACATTTTATATTTAGAATCATCTAGTAATTGGCTTAACAATGTAAAGTTATTAATCCAACCTGCATATAATGTAATATCATGACCAGGCATACGAGTTCCGTCAAATTGTCCAAACTTCCACTTCAAGTTCGCATCAGCGTCCCCACCATTTAGCGGTAAATTTTCTTCCAAAAACCAACCAACAAAAGCCAAACCTTGATCAGATGTTGGCTGGTGGGCATCATCAAACCCCTTCAAAGTGTTACCAAATGTAACTTGTTCTGTCGGTTTAACCGAATATGGAATATCTTGATACGACTCACCATTGCTACTATACTGACGAATCATATACGAAACGGTAAATGTTTGAATTTCCCAAATAGCGACAAACTCACGTTCGTTTTCTTGAATACGCTCATGTAAATCGAATTTATAAAAACCGTCGCTATCTAGATAATTCTTGTACGGACAATAAAAGAGATCAGCGTTTTTTCCTTCCCAACCTTTAACTTTCCAACCAACAAATCTATAACCATCACAAACAGGTAATTCAGTTGGTGCATGAATAATTTGTTGATAAATAAGTTCAATTTCGCTAATCGGCTCTTTACCGACATAACCAACCTCATTGATCATTTCAAAAGTGCCAGTTGAAATTGTTGTTTCACCTTCAACAGTTGGACCATTAGCAATAAACTTAACCAAACAAGGGACACCATAATAATTTCCCAAACAGGGTTCGTTACTTACCATTTCCCAACGCCTAAATTGATATGAAACATTGTAAAGTTGATCTAAAGCCGACAATTCAACATCAACAGTAAATTCTGTTTCATAATACAAAATTGGCAAAGACGCAAAATATAATTCACCAATATTTTCGCAAACATTAGTTAGTAAATCAAATTGAGTATACTGCACATTGTTTTCATCTGTATAAATTGCATCGTTTGTAAACTGATAAAAATCGTCCAAATTATTCAATGGAAAATAAAAATTGTGTTCGGACATTACAGTCTCGGATCCATAATTATTTTCTGAATTCAGGTGAAGTATGTCGACTTGATGCCTTGAACAAATCACAACACCTGCCAAATCAGCATAAATGCACCCCGTACCGCCAATATATAATTGATGTTCGTCAAAATAATATCTATCCAAGGCGCCCACAATATTACTAACACAATCATCATGGTCACCAATGTACATTGATGAGTTGCAAACTTCTCCAAACATTTTATCAAACGGCATAGTGCTATAAATAAGATTATTATACACCCAGCCACCAGTATAAACGCGACCGACTAAATTACCACAATAAAAAGTACCAATCGTATTTGCGCTGAAACTTTCGACTAAGAACGGAAGATCTTTTATTAAGTTATTATAGATACCAGCGGCTACCACCAATTCACGTGATGTTGTAATTTGCGTAGTTAATCCCACTAGACCACCAATATAAAAAGTACCTGCGACATCGTAAGAAATTCTTGGTTCTAAGATTACATTACGGACTGTAGAGTTAATCACACGACTGGAAACATTGGTTCCAACTAAACCACCGAAATAACCATACAGAGCTTTACCATAGGTTGTAGTATCATCAGTGCCTTTCCAGATACGCATCAATATGCGCGATTCCCAATCATCACTTGGTTTTAAACTTCCATCGACATAAA
Organism: uncultured Clostridia bacterium; assembly: GCA_946630785.1. Lineage (GTDB taxonomy): Bacteria > Bacillota > Clostridia > Christensenellales > UBA1242 > RGIG8050. The sequence goes on from CAMOZC010000016.1 coordinate 16,211, forward strand.
CATTGACGCTATCTAATCCAAATTGCTTTGGTGCAACTGTATTAATTGAAGCCCGCTGATGATTTTCATCAAAGACAGCCGTAAACTTTAATTCACCAACAGCAGTCCCCATATGGAAATTATGCGCATTAACGTTTTCTGATTCCAAAGTAATTACTGGATTGACAATATCTACTTCCTTAATATAAGTGCTATCCGCCTTACCAGCAACAACACCAACACAAATATCAGTAGGCAATTTCGGACGATTTGGATCGGTTTCTGCGATACTGGTGCCTTGATAACTATAAACAATTTTTGGATTGACAAATGTAACATTTTTTACAATCCCACCAATCATGTTTGCAAAAAAACCAACATTACGTGCGACGTTAGTATCTTCATATTTAACATTCATGCCAATAATTTTATGACCTGCACCATCAAAAGTGATATCCTTATTCTTACCTGGATTAATTGGCGTCCACAAAGGATAAACTGTTTGTCCAATATTATTTACATAAATATTGTTTAAATTAATATCGCTACCTAAAACAAAAGTATAACCACTGTAATCCCAAGTAGGGGAATCACTTTTGCCTGATTCTGTTAAAACATAATTCATATAAGCCAATTCACCAGGTGTATGAATATAACATATTTTACCACGGGTTTCAGTAAAAAAATCAGCACGAAGGTCATCCCACGAACGAGTAATTTCCGATTCACTGTTTTGACTATCAGAGGGATTCAATTTAAAAGCCGAAAAGACGTTTTGTCCGGTTCCGACTACAGCAAATCCGGCAGTCAACATAAAACAAGCCAGTATCATTAAAAAACTTAAAATACCAGCGCGCAAACATTTAAATATCTTTCGTTGTTCCCCCATGCCTATCGTTAGTATATATCAATCTAAACATTTTAGACAAATCAATTTTTCAAGTCATTTACCGTAACTGAAATTATCAAATTCAACATTTCTCGGTTATCAATATCCTCAATTTGATACATCACCTTTGCATGTTCATAAGGTATCACTTTCGGTAAATTAAATTTCGAATTATTAGTTGTTTTCTTAATTAACAAACGGTTATCATAAACACCACCAAAAAGAACTCCATCACAGTATAGCAAAAACTCACCCATCATCGGCCGATAAGTAATTGTTTTACCATCATTCAATTGTTCTAAGATAAAATTCAGATAATCTTTGGAACTCGACATAAATCAACAATTTTCCCCTTTCTGTTCAATATTTAAAATATTAATATTATGCTTATGCAATAAAAACCAATAAGCACCAAATGAAACCAATGTATCAAACAGATTTCCGATACCAAACAATAAGGCAATACCAATTAAAGTTGGTTGCCAAATACCAGTTACATACAACACAAACGCCGTACCATAATAAATAACATTTGTCACAACTGATTCAAACAACATATATCCAGTTTTACCTATTCCATAGAAAGTAGCATCAAATACATTTTGTAATGCATACAACACATAAAACCCAAATAACACCATCACTAAACTAAATAATTTTTCTACATCATTAAAATTTAAAAGATATCGCATAAACGGCTTATAACATGGAATACACACGCACCATATGATAATTATAGAAATAGTAATTGTAAGATAACCAAGAGTATTATTTTTGACCGCATTCTTATCAGTTGCCGTTTCTTGTTTAATTAACTCCCCCAACTGAAGAATCGGCAACAAAAGCCATCCCCAAATAAAATTATTAGCAACCCAATAAGTTCCCTGTTCATTAACAACGTTTACCATTCTGGCAATCATAATCAAATACGCAAAATTTCTAACAAACGATTCAAGTCCAGATATTCCACCGACCTTTATAAACTCATTCATCCATTTAAAATTCATTTTTTCTTTGTTAAAAATTTTAACATTGTTTTTTGCCAACAAAAATATTGTCATGATTAATATCAAAAAGTTAACAATAATATTCGTTATGCCAATACCATTCACTCCCATGTTAATTGATACGGGCAAGGATGAAACAAAAAACAGATCAAACATTATACATAAAAACAATTTAAAGGCAGTTATTATATAGACAAGTTTATCACGACCAATTGTTACCAACCCCACCAGTGCAAATTGACTTAAAATACCAAAGATATTTGCGATTGCTTCAATTCGAATATAAATCGCCGATGCTTCAATAATTGTTGGATTTGTTGCCATAACAGTTAATAACGGATTAACGAAAAAACAGACAAGTACTGATAAAAAAATATAAATTAAAGAAGTGACAAGCAATCCAGTTTTCATTCGGTTTGCTAATTGTTTTCGATCCAATAAAACTTTACCAACGAAGTAATACAACGGAAGAATTATTGCTTCATTAACTATTTCATAAATTAAATTTACCCACGACAGCTGACCAGCGATAGAGAAATTCCATTCCCCAGGTAAATTTCCTAACCAAAATATCCGTATCGTTGTATAAATCGTTGGTACAAAACCCATCACCAGAAGTGAAATAAATAATTTAAAGTTTATATTTTTTAATGAAGTTATTATTTTATTAAGCATTTTATCCCTTCTTACTTTTTCGTTCGTCAAAATATTTACGATTTTTTAAACTATCAGGCAAATACTGTTGTTCGACATAACCACCGAAATCATGAGGATATTTATAATCCTTACTAGCTTCAGTATGGTTTTTCAAATATTCAGGAATACGGTCGTCAGCATGGTTCACAGCATCATCAATCGCACGTTCCATTGCTACAACTACACGATTATCTTTCGGGGCCCGACAGACATAAACAATCGCTTGTGTTAGTGCCAAATTTCCTTCCGGCATACCCAAATTATCCAAAGCATATAATGCCGAGCAAGCTTGAACCATGGCTTGAGGATCTGCCAACCCAACATCTTCGCTGGCATGAGCAATCAAACGACGCGCAATAATTTGT
>CAMOZC010000017.1 GCA_946630785.1 uncultured Clostridia bacterium
TTCACGGATTTCATTATCACATTCGACTTTTAATTTGTGAATTTCTTCTTTAGCTTCTAACAGGCTTTCCTTCTTAATCGTGGCAGCGTCGTTAATTGCTTTTTTAGCAAGTTCGCTAGCGGCTTGTCGGTCTTTCTTCGTTTTGCTTGATTGGAGGAATTGGCACAAAAACCAACCACCAGCCAATCCAATTAACAGAGCCACGATAATGAGGACAATTGCTACTCCTACATTCATCGTTATTTTCTCCTTTACTTTTTTTTGGGTATGTTCCATTATACCTTTTGGAGGCTCTTATGTCAAAACATATTCCCAACATCATTACATCCGTACGCATTGCTTTATTGCCATTTGTGTACCTTTTCTACCTAACAAACTTTATCCCGTACAGTCAGTATATTGCCATCGCAATTTTTCTCGTTGCGGCAGTCACAGACTTTCTAGACGGTAAAATCGCCCGTAAATACAATTTAGTTTCTAACATTGGCAAAATGCTGGACCCAATCGCTGATAAGATGTTGTCATACACCGGTTTGTTTTTAATCATCGTCACAAACATCATACCACTTTGGGCCGCTGTAATTATTTACGTCATCAACCTATGTCGTGACTTCGCAATTGATTGCTTACGCATGATTGCCGCCACCAAAGGCTCTGTATTGGCTGCTAACATGTTCGGCAAAATCAAAACCACTATCGCCTTCGTTGCTTTACCATGGTTATTGTTACAAGGCTGTTTACCAACCGACTGGAGCGGATTATTAATCTTCCAAATCATCGGCTACGTCTTAATTGGACTACAAACTTTCTTCTGCTTACTATCAGGAATGATTTATTTAATTCAAAACCGCCAAGTATTGGCCGACACTAAAGCGTAGTATTCACGCCCAAATTAACTTCCAACTTAACCGGCAACTGTACCACGCTTTCCATGTGACGCTTAACAATTTCACTAAGCGTTTCAATTTCTTCCGGCACACAATCAAACACCAACTCATCATGAATTTGTAAAACCATCAAACTTTTCATGCCACGTTCTGTCATTTCACGGTCAATGTTAATCATGGCTTTTTTAATAATGTCAGACGCACTACCTTGCATTGGCATGTTCATCGCCGCACGTGTTGCAAACGCAACAACGTTATTATTATTGGCATATAATTCTGGTAAATAACGGCGACGACCAAACATGGTTGAAACGTAACCATTTTGTTTTGCGCTGGATACGCACTGATCCAAGAATTCTTTGACTTTTGGAAACGTGATGAAATAATTTTTAATTACGTCAGCGGCCTCACGAAAACCACAATGCAAATCCTTTGCTAAACCAAAAGCCGAGATACCATAAATAATACCAAAGTTAACTGCTTTCGCGTCACGACGTCGCTCTGGGTCACCAAACATCTTTTCGGCTGTTTCACGGTGAATATCAACTCCACGATTAAAAGCTTCAATCAAACCCTTCTCTCCAGATAATGCCGCCAACAAACGTAACTCAATTTGCGAATAATCTGCCGATAACATTTTACCATTTTGAAAACGTGATACAAAAATTTGACGAAACTTATCACTATCAACTTTACGTTGTGGAATGTTTTGCAAATTCGGTTCACTAGAAGACAAGCGGCCAGTCGCTGTCTTATCGATATTAAACGTAGTATGAATCAAACCTTCTAAATCAACCGCATTACCATAACCACGAACATAAGTTGAATAGAGTTTATACTTACCACGGTATTCTAAAACCTTGGCTGCTAATGGTACAGTTTGTGCTAATTCACTTAAAACTTCTTCATTGGTTGAATAACCAGTTTTTGTTTTCTTAGTTAACGTAACCCCCAATTTACGTTGGAGAACATCACTTAATTCTTGGGTTGATTTAATATTAAATTTTTCACCAGCCAATAAACAAATTTCATTTTCCAGATTAGCAATTTCACTTTCCAATGTTGTTGCTAAGGCATCCAGAGCTGCTACATCAACTTTCAATCCATTGGCTGACATTTTACTCAAAATAGGACTTACCGCTTCATCTATCGCCTTGCTTTCGTCTTTAACGTTAGCAAACAAGGTCGAAACCGGTTTTTCCTCCGTAGCACCGTTCAACCAGAGTGCATTACGACGTAACATACTTTTAAAACCAGCAGCTTCAAATTTATGCTTTACATCGTCACTAAATGGGAACACAAACGGACACTCTTCCAATTTAAAATCGATTGGAACTTGACAATTAATTTCCGCCAATTTCCGTGACATACGGACTAAATCAACACTTTCATTGACCTTTTTATTCACACCAGATTCAATTACTTTTTCTACGCTTCCGTATTTATTAACCAGAGCCACAGCCGTTTTTTCACCGACACCTGGCGCGCCTGGAATGTTATCACTCTTATCGCCCATCAATGCTTTAACATCAATTAACTGACGTGGTGTTAAACCATACTCCTTTAAAATACGTTCAACTGTCCATACATCCAGATTAGTTACCCCTGTCTTGGTTAAATGCAATTCCACGTTCGGAGCCACTAGTTGTAAACCATCACGGTCGGCAGTTAGATTAATAACGGTGACGTCTTTGCAAGCCTTACCCGCAATCGTGCCTATAATATCATCCGCCTCATAACCAGCACATTGATAAATCTTAACCTGCATGGTCTTCAAAATATCTTTTAATTGGTCAAATTGTACCGCCAAATCTTCTGGCATCTTATGGCGATTGGCTTTGTAACCTTGATACATTTTATGACGGAAAGTTGGTTGACGCATATCAAACGCCACACAAACATATTTTACTTTTAAATCCGTGGCAGCTTTAATAAACATATTCAAAAATCCATAAACCGCATTGGTTGGCATACCACCAAAACTAAGTTCACCAACATCACCACGTCCGCCAAAAGCGTAATATGCGCGGTTAAGTAAACTATTACCATCAATTACTAAAAATTTATCCACGTATTAATTATAACATATTTATGCAACTTCAACATCTTTATTTCGCAAACGTAGAATTACTCCAGAAACTAAACCCGCCAAAGTCTGAAACAATAAATCACTTAAAGCATTGATGCCAAGATTAAACCTTCCGTCTATCATCGAAAAAATTAAAAAAGTTAAAACCATGTATAACAATCCAACCAAAGCACCATAAAGCCACCCTTTACTTCTGGCAGGTTTAAGCGCAATCAATACAGCGACAAAGATACAAATTACTTTTACGATTTGCATCACAGGTGAAATCACTCGGTTATCAATTCCTGCTAACTGAACTATCAAGGCAAATCCCAAAACAAAAAGGAGTGTCGCAACAACTGCACATAACACTCCTTTAAAAATACTTTTTACCATGACCATACATATGGTCGCGATATTTTAATTATTCTACAGAACAGAATTTTTTGTTATTGGCTTTACGAGTAAACTTAACGGTACCTTCTTTTAAAGCAAACAAAGTATGATCATGACCACAACCAACATTGTTGCCTGGTTTTACGTCAGTACCACGTTGACGCACAATAATTGCGCCTGCCTTAGCCATTTGGCCATCAGCAACTTTTACGCCTAAACGTTTTGAATTACTGTCTCTTCCATTGGCGGTTGAGCCGCCCCCTTTATGATGAGCCATGCTTAGTTACTTCCTCCAATTTTAATTTTTGTATAAGGTTGACGATGTCCGTATTTTTTACGTACGTTATTTTTTGGTTTATATTTAAAACCATCAATTTTGTCACCTTTACCATGTTCCACGATTGTGGCTGTCACTTTACCAGGTTTAGTATCAACTTTACCATTGTCATAAGTCATAACGGTTGGTACGACAACTTTGTCGCCAACGTTACCGTCAATCTTTTCAACAACGACTTCGTCGCCTGGTTGAACGTGATATTGTTTGCCACCTTGCATAATGATTGCGTTCATAACGACTATGATAAAATAATTTTATACTTTTGTCAATCACAAATTAAGGTAGTTTCCTGATTAAACAACATTTTCATCAGCAGTCATATATTCTTTCATTTCATGCAAAACCTTTTGTTCAATCCGACTGACCTGCACTTGCGACAGATTCAACTGGTGCGCAACTTCACTTTGTGTAACATTACGGTAATAACGCAATAGAATCACTTGTCGTTCACGCAACGGTAAACGCGCTAACATGTTTTTTATCATCACGTGGTTTAGAAAACCACTGTCATCGCTGGCAACAATTTTATCCGCTAGACAAATTGTTTCATCATTTTCATCGTTGACACCTGTGGCAAATAACGGCAAAGGCAAATGCGACGCCTCCATAGCAAAAATTACTTCTTCACGCGTCACCGAAAATTCTTCTGCAATTTCATCAACAGTTGGTGGTTCAATTTCGCCGCTTTTTAATAATAAATACTGTTTAATTTTTACATACAAAGTTTTAACCGAACGGCTGACCTTAATTGCTCCGTCATCGCGTAAGAAGCGTTTAATTTCACCAATAATTAATGGCGTCGCATAAGTGGTAAATTTTACCTGATATTTCGGGTTAAACTTATTAATCGCTTTAACAAACCCCAAACACCCCAACTGATACAAATCATCATACTCTACACCCTTTCCCAAATAACGGCGTAACAGTGATTTAATCAAAGGTTGATTTTGTTGAACTAACATATTCTTGGCTTGCTCATCACCGTTCTTGGCACGCAAAACCAACTCAATCATCGTATCTTGTTGCATCGGGAATTATTCCCCACTAACTTGTTCTTTTTCCTTTGTGAAGACTTTTTGCATTGTTACCACGGTTCCGCCTCCGCTTTGATTATTGACCGAAATTGAATCCATAAAACTTTGCATAACTGTAAATCCCATGCCACTACGCTCACCACCCGGTTCTGACGTATAAAAAGGTTCCATCGCTTTTTTTATATCTGAAATACCAATACCATAATCACGAATGCTTACCTCTAACATATCTGTAAACAACTTACACTCTATTGTGATAATATCTTGGTTGCTTTGTCGTTTTTGATATGCATGCACGACACAATTCGTTACAGCCTCGCTGACTGCTGTTTTAATATCACTGATTTCATCAATCGTCGGATTTAAACCAACACAAAACGCCGCCACAACAGCACGCGCAAATGATTCATTTTCGCTTTTCGCTGGAATCTGCATTGACATTGTATTAATCAATTCACTCATAAGATTGCCCCCTTTATTTTTGGCATGATTTTATATAAACCGGTCATTTGAAAAATGCGTTCCGCTTGTACCGAAGGATTAGTAATATAAATTGGAATACCGCGGTCTTTCATTTTTTTATACCGCCCCAACAGCACTCCAATTCCGGTAGAATCCATAAATGAAAGATTAGCCAAATCAATTACAATCTGACTGGCCTTGGCATTAAACATAATTTGCTCCAATGCTAAACGAGTATACTCTGCTGTCTTTTCATCCAACTCGCCATTTAAGGAAATATACAGAACATTACGATGCGTTCGCGTTAAAACCTCCATTGCGCCCCCTTTATGCTTCTCAGCATAACAAACGTCTAATGTCGGATAATGACGAATTTTATTTTTTTATTAATAAAATTGTCGTAATGACAGTCACCAAAACAAAACCCACACCAACGCAAACATCTACTAACAAACAATCAAGCAAGTAACGACTCCATAATTTGAACAGCATTGGTGGCGGCACCTTTGCGCAGATTATCACTAACAACCCACATGTTTAATGTATTTGGTTTGGATATATCCAGCCGTACACGACCGACATACACTTCATCGTGTCCCGACACTTCTGTTGGCACAGCGTAATCATCGCAATAAACGACGCCAGGTGCTTGTGATAAAATCTGCTTCACGCGTTCTAAATTCAAACGCCGACCAAACTCAACATTTACCGAGATACAATGACAGTTAGCCACTGGGACACGTGCCGCGGTAGCTGAAATCGCAATTTCAGTGCGACCTAAAATTTTGCGCGTTTCGTGAATCATTTTGGCTTCTTCTTTCGTATTACCATCTGGTAAACGTACATCAATATCAGGTAAAACATTATTTTCAATTTGATACTTAAATTTTGGATTACGCCCCGCACCACTAATGGCTTGATAGGTACTGTAAACAATTCGCTTAATTTTAAACACGCGGTCTAATGGCGCCAAAGCCACAACCGCGCCAATTGTTGAACAATTTGGATTCGCAATCAGCTTGTGGTTTTTAATTGTCATTAAATTAATTTCCGGAACCACCAGAGGAACATTCGGCTGCATCCGGTAATAACTACTGTTATCAATTACGGTTGTTCCCGCTGCCACAAAACGTGGTGCCCACACTTGTGCAACCTCCGCACCAGCAGCGAACAACGCGAAATCAGCCTTAATTTCCGCGACACGCGTTTCGGTTAAAACTTCAACAACATACTCATCACCATTAACCGTGATTTTTTCGCCGACATGATGTGAACTTGCAAACAAGAAATATTCTGCTTCAATTTGTCGTTCTTGTAAAACTTGCAGCATCATTTGCCCAACCAAACCAGTCACACCAACCACGGCAATTTTAGTTGTATTCATAACATTTATATATTAAAATAGTGTTGATTTTGTGATGGGGGAAAATTATGTTATTTGGTTATGAGTTTAAAAAAATTTGGCGCCGCGTATCACCATTATTAGTTGTAATTGTTTTAGGTTTAACCACTATTGCAACGTTAGTGTTAACTTTGATTTTCTTCAATCAAGCACCAGAAATTAAACAAGACAACAGCAAAGCGGAATATGCGGCCATGCAAACTAAAATTCAAAACTGGAACACCACTTTAAACCGTTCAGAATTCAGTAAAGCATTTGACGATTTTTATCAAGACTATAAGGTCATGAATGCCAGTGCTTCATACGACGAAGACAAACTGGTTTATAATTATAACCAAGCAAAAGCATCGTTTTTAAATTTCTATGTTGAATATTATCAAAAATATATTTACAACAGTACTGACCAAAACATTGATGATTACTTACTGGTAGAATCAAAATACATCGACGTCTTTGACGAAATTCTAGCCAAATTGGATAGTTTCTTTGATTTAATCAGCCCTAACAACAACACCATTATCGGTGGATTAAAATCCACTAATTCCAAATGGGAAGATGCCAGTCTCCAAACGGTTTTGGATAATTTATTTTTTGTTCAAAGAATCAGCGCACAGGATTTAACCGAACTCCAAAATTTCTTCACCGCCCATCCTGCCAACCAAAGCGGTTACGATTATACCATCGCCTATAACTATGTTCAAAACCGTTACTGGCTCGCAATTGCTAATGGGTCAACCTATACCGGTAACTTATCCCAATATGAAGGTTTTAATGACTACGTGGACGTGGCGACTTCTACCAAGGCCTGTGAACTTGCCCAATACCAAGTTAACCATAACAACGAAGACTTTGCCGCGCCATTAACCTTTGGTAATATTTTTAACAACTCTAACCAAGTTAGTTTGTTTGATTTTATCTTTACCAATCTTGAAATGGCGATGATTCCATTGGCCTTACTAGTTATGATTTGGGCGGCCTGTACTTTCTTTACTGACAACTACCAAAACACTTTAATCGCACCAGTCGCAGCCCACAAAAAACGCATAACCATTATTTTAAGTAAAACATCTGTTATTATCACCATGACTGTTTTAGCACTGTTGTTGTTAACTGGTATTTATGCAACCTGCGGTTTATTATTCTTCCACGCTTATATTGGTCCAGATGTTTTATTTTTACTTAATGGCACTAAAGCTATGACGATGTCCGCAGCCAATTATTTTGCGGTTTATTTCTTGGGTCTGGTTTTCAAACTTTTGCCATTGATTGCAATTTGCGGTTTATTTTCATTCGCTAAAAATAAACCATTTATTATTATTGGATTTACAACATTAATTTGTGTTGCCGTTATTCTTGCTAATGCTTTCCTGGGGAAATTTAACTTCTACCAATATGTACCATTATTGGGCTTAGATCCTATCCGCTACTTTGGTGCTGAATTATTATGGGCACCGATGCCACACAGTTATAATATTTTGTATACGGTTCCGGCGATGGTCGCCATTACAATTTTCCTATATTGGTTATTAATTCATACTTTCCGCCATCATGATTTTTAATTGCAAGATTAGTTCTATCAAGTTATAATCAATTCGTGGAAAATGCCATTGCAATATATACTGATGGAGCATGTAGTGGCAACCCCGGTCCAGGTGGCTGGGGTACGATTTTACGTTACCAAGGTAAAGAAAAAGAATTATCTGGATTTGAACCAAACACAACCAACAACCGTATGGAGTTGACCGCGGTGATTCAAGGATTATCCGCCTTGAAAACAACAGAAGTTCCAGTTACCATTTACACCGACAGTAAATACATTGTAGACGCAATTAATCAACACTGGATTGAAAATTGGCAAACACGTGGTTGGCGCACCGCTGCCAAACAACCTGTCGCCAACCGTGAACTTTGGGAACAATTAATTGCTTTAAATCAAAAATTTCACCCAACCTATATTTGGGTAAAAGGTCATAGCACAAATGAATACAATAACCGTTGTGATGCCCTAGCTGTCCAAGAATATCTCAATCACCAAGCTTAATCGTTCGTTATGTCAAATTAGTTTAATTAACCAATTTTATTATCATTTTCCCAGCGTCCCTCTTCGTGAGAGCCGTCAGCGTAAACATAAACACCTTGACCATGTTTCTGATTATTTTTCCATTCACCAATATATTGTTCGCCATTGGCAAAAACTTGACGTCCCTTACCTTGACGACGGTCATCAACCCAATTACCTTCATAACCATTGCCATCGCCGAAATCCAAAATACCTTTGCCTTGACGTTTACCTTCAACCCAATTACCAAAATAACGTCCACCTTCGGCATAGAACAGCGCACCTTCGCCATGCGGCTTACCATCTTTAAATTCACCTTGATAAGTATTACCATTGTTGTAATGATAAACACCTTGACCGCTTAATTGATTATTTAACAACTCACCTTCGTATTGGTCATCATTATTAAAACGATAAACAATTTTACCTTGTAAAACATTATGATTCCAAATTCCCATCATAACGTCGCCATTGGTAAAATAATAAATTCCGCGACCATGACGATGGTCATCATGAAATTGTCCTTCATAACGGGCACCGTCTTTATACGTATACGCACCGATGCCTTCTTTTTTGTTATCTTGTACTTGTCCGTTATATGAATCACCATTGGGATAATTAATTAATTTTTCCATGTTTATTCTTCCCCCTCATCGGTATATGGACTGGTTGCACGCAATGGTAAAGGATTTAACGGCATTAACTCGTCACTGGTTTGTGAAACACTGTAATGATAAATTGGTTTCGCTGTTCCCTCGACAACCTCGGGGGTAATCGTGATACTACTAAGATTCTTTTCGTTAGGAATATCAAACATAATCCGTGTCATAAAACGTTCGCAAATTGTTCGCAATCCACGCGCACCTGTTTGCAACTTCTCTGCCAACTCGGCTATCTTATCAATACTTGCTTCGCTAAATTCAATTTCAACTTGTTCTACATCCAGCATCTTTTTATATTGGGATAATAGTGAATTCTTCGGCTTAACCAATGCTTCTTTTAATGCAGCACGGCTTAAAGCCTCTAGAACGACCACCACAGGAAAACGACCACAGAATTCGGGAATCATACCGAACGTTGCGAAGTCCTCAGCCACAACCTGTTTAAGAATTTGGAAGTCCGACAAAAGGATTGTATCACGTTCACCCATGCGAGTACGAATAATACCAGGTAAGTCAACAAACGCACCGCCACAAATGAACAGAATATTGTTGGTGTCCATTTTAACCATCTGCCCTTTATAGGGGACTTCCGCAATAGTACCTTCAACAATCTTCAACATAATTTGTTGGATACTTTCACCTTTTAAGCGGTTAACACCAGTAACTAGTTTATCAATCTCATCCAAGAACACGATTCCCATTTCCGCCGCTTTAACGTCACCATTGGTTTTATCCAACAACTTAACCAACATCTTGTTAATTTCTTCACCGACGTTATCAGAAGCAACAATGGCAGTTGCATCTGCAACTACGAATGTTGTATTTAAAATTTTTGCTAACGTAGTAACTTGCAAAGTTTTACCCGAACCAGTCGGACCTAACATCATAACGTTACTTTTCTTAACTTCAACGCCATCGCTTTTACCGGCCTGCGCAAATTGAACACGCTTATAATGGTTATAAACGGCAACAGCCAACACACGTTTAGCATCATCCTGCCCAATGACATATTCATCAAGCTTTGCCACAATTTCTGCAGGAGTAAAAAAATTAATCACATTATTATAATAGCCGAAAATAGCCAGAAAACCAAATCAATTTTGCTTTCAGTATTTACTTTGCTTGCTACCGTGTTATATACTTAATTCAATGGCAATGATAACGGAACAAGATAAATATCTTGAACATGCTGTCAAAAAACTGCATAAGGTTTTTATTGAAGACCATTATCGCAAGGCACGTAATCCCAAAGAATCTTACGATGTACCATTGAAAAACGGTGCCTATGCCTATTCAATTGTTAATTGTCTTGGACATGTGTTAAATTTACAAAACAAACAATTTGATGACTATAACTTCAAACCGTATCCACTATTCGGGTCATTTCCTGGATTAAGCCGAAAACCGCTTGACAGTGCCGCCGAAGATATCTTCTATTTTTTTAAACAAATTGGCTTAAAAATTGAAGAATATGACCCAACCCAAATTAATGAAGATTTCTGCTCTTGGATTGCCGCTCTGTACTTCGAAGACAACCAGGAACATCATGATTTCCACTTTATCTTGCAAGAATACCATGGTCTGTGGTCCAGTAAAATTGGGTTTGAACCTTGCAAGGAACACCTTTGCACCATTGTTCCACCAGAAAGATATCGTAACCTGGTTGACAGCGATGCTGCTTTTTACAACCTTTTTAAGGTTATTAAAATCACCAATCCAAAAGCCGACGAAAATTGCCGCTATTTAAAAAATTTTAATTTTAACCGTACTGGCTATAAAGCAAACAATCTGCCACGTCAATATGTTGTTGAGGATGCACGCAATAATACTTTTGATAAACTTCTTAATGAATTGATGATTCAATAGATAATCAACCATAATTACTGATTTATCAATGTTATTCAATACCTAACATTGTCAATTCTTGTTGGTCCAATTTTAAGTTAATACCAGTCTTCATCTGATAATCTTGTTCTATTCGTGCCAATGCTGTTTTATCTAATGGATAACGTTGCATTAAATCATTGGAATTTACGTTGAAATTGTGATTGAATCTTTTTTCACCGACATAAACATTATTCATATTAAATGTACCACGGTGTTTATCTAAATAACAGAAACGCGCCCATACTTTATCCTGACCAGTCATAAAGCCATTAAATAAAAACTTGGACATAACACCAATATTTTCTGCCAACATATATCTTAATTTAAAATTCTGTGCTGGCACATGAAAAATCTTCGGATTTGCAACAACGATTTCACGTAACCTTTCGAATGGCACAACTTCGGTAATTTTATCAATTTTGGCTTTCAACGATGTTGGACCAGTACCAACCGTATCAAAAGCCAACAACGATGGAGTCTTTAACAAGATATCAATCATTGTTTGGTGGTCAAAATGTAAAGTTTCTTCATAGAATTTTAATTTACTACTAACGGATTTCGGGTTATCACCCAAGATTTCATAATTCAACAAGGTTGGACGTGCAATAATCAATTTAGTAATTACTTGCTCATTAGTTTGGAAAACTGTTTGATAATCTTTAATCTTACTTTTAATTGACGTTAAACTATCGCTATAACAATCAAGTCCTAAAATGGGCGGATTAGCAACAATAACCTTCGCCATCGTCTTGCCATCAACATGCAAAATTGTTTGTAGTTCCTTAATTTTACCTTTAACTGATTTCACATTATCAGTAATGCAATCCAAGCCCAACAATTGCGGTTGTGCAAGAATCATTTTGGCAACTGTCTTTTCATCGGCATTTAAAATTGCTTGATAATCCTTAAGTTTATTTTTAACAGATGTTGGCTTATCACTGGCACAATCTAAATTCAAAACGGAAGGAAAAGAAAGAATCATCTTAACAATTGAAGCCAAATCAGTTTGCAAAGTTTTTTGATAAAAAACAACTTTACTTTGAATTGAACTCGGTTGATGACCAAAATAATCATAGCCCAACAAGGCAGGATTCGAAACAATCATTTTCAATGCCGTTTGTTCATCAACGTCAAAAATCTGCTGTATATTTTTAATTTTACTTGTAACTGAAGTTGCGGCACGTCCGGCAAAATCATGACCTAACAAACTAGGACAGCGCATGAGCATCCTAACCATTGTTGCTTGGTTAATTCTTAAACACGATTGACACTCTTGTATTTTACGCTGAATCAAATCAAGATTACGTAGACCACAATATTTGATCACATTATCCGCCGCTGCTTGATCCAAGCCTAACCCAATATAAAACCCTTGCAATGCATTTAAATCATCCATATACAACTCTGAACCAATTATACTCTGAACCTAATTAAATTTCAAGATTAAACCAATTAATTTTACGGTGGATATTTACTTTCACTCACTAAGTGTTATATAATCAACACCATGATTTTAACTCCAGAAGACGAAGAATATGGCAACCCATACGACAATGAAAAGAAAACCGATTTAATCAATAATTATCGTCAGGCCTTTAAAGATGGATACTTTGCCGCACGTGGTAATGAAACCTATCACCAAGTGATTGGTAACTATATTGAAGGCTATAAAATGGTCAACTGTCTGGCACATGCACTTAATTTACGTAATCAACAGTTAGAAGACTACAACATTGTTCCAACACGTACCTATAGTTATTTTCCCAACATTCAAAATGATACCCCACAACAAATTCAAGACCGTCTCGTTAATTTTTTTTGTGCAACTGGTTTAAAAGTTGAAGAATGTGACCCTATCAAACCACTAAAACTTAGTGGTGCCTGGAAAGTTGCTTATTATTTGGAGAATAATCCATACTCAAAAGACTTTCATTTCTTAGTTGAAATTGCACCCGGCATTTGGTCCAGCAAGGTTGGTTATACTTCGTACTTAGAAAACCTTTACATGAAGGAACCACCGATTGAATATTCACCCAAAGCAGATAACCGCTATCTTTATGTCCGCAAAAATTGTTTTATGCTACTTAACCCAAACGCCAACCCCAACAATCCTTACGTACAAGGACTTGCAGACCGACTACCTAAACCAGAACAACAACATCCTAAGCTAACGCATTGTATTATTGAAGGCAAAGATTGTGAAAATAGCATTTATAACCAAGACCCACTATTGTTTTTGTAAATAGCCGCATGAATTAATAACAAAAAAAGTTGGCATCTTATCACCAACTTTTTTATACCCTGATAAATTCCATTTGACAGAACTTACATAGCATAAAGCGATAATAATTAAGCAAACTTACACTAATTGCGCAAAAGATTGGTCATGATGACTTTCAAAAAAAACAATTAACACTTCTCTCTGCTTAGTATTGTATTGCATTTTCACCTCAATCAATTTGCGATTTGTTCACAGTTTTAATATAATGCACAACATCTGTCAATACAAAAAAAATTACCAATCTAAATTGGCAATTTATCTTGGCAAAATATTTATTTTTTATTTGGCAGGGGGTAAAGGAATTGAACCCTTATGAGCGGTTTTGGAGACCGCCATTCTACCATTAAATTAACCCCCTACGGTTAATGGATTTATTGTAAACAATCTGTGCCAAAATGTCAAACTATGATTTTACCAAATTAATCTACGCCAAGCGGAGCCAAATTTGATTTAATACTTTTAGACCCGCTTCCGTGGCAATCACATGTGTTGGAGTTAATGTTACTAAACCATGCCCTGCTAACAATTTCAAATCGTTATCTTTGTTTTTTAACAGAGTCATTGCAACACCAGTACGCAAACGCAAACCTAACATAATTTGTTCTTCACGAATATCTTCAGGTGTGCGTTCAACAGGAGTTTCGCGTTGATAATTAAAAATATCTGCACTATTACAAAAACGTTGATTATTTAGCAACGAATGCGCACCAGCACCAAAACCAATATATTCACCACCTGTCCAATAAACTAAATTATGCTTTGATTCATAACCTTCACGCGCATAATTGCTGACTTCATACCGCATGAAATCTGCAGGCAAATTAACCGGTTCATCCGTATCCAAAACGCAATGGTCGTCTTTAGTTAAAGAATAAATTGAAATATGTTTAATCATTGCCAAAATTTCTTTCGGCGGTGTCACATACCTATGATTCGGAATATCTTTGATTAAATCAATTGAAATGTTATCAAAATATTCATGCGCCAATTTAATTGCGTCAATTGCTTGTTTAACGTCATGTAAGCGTCCCAAATCGCGCAAAGTAGCCAAATCAAATGATTGCACCCCAATACTAATCCGATTAATTCCTACGGCACGGTATGCCTCACACTTCGCACGAGAAAGCGAGTTTGGATTAACCTCAATTGTGATTTCACCATGACAAGTCGGCAAACAATCGAACAACTTTGTCAGTTGATTTATATTCAAGATACTTGGTGTTCCACCACCGATGTAGATGGTTTTTACAAGGTACTTGCTGAAATCAAACGCCAAAATTTCCGTTTGCAGACGCGATAAATATTGGTTGATTTTTTCTGTTTCCGTACAAGAAACAAAATCACAATAACCACACCGTCTTTCGCAAAACGGAATATGAACATAGACCGAAAGTGGTTTTTTCATCAGATTTTCAAAATCTCCACAAAAGCCTCACTGGGGATTTCAACATTTCCCAGCATGCGCATTTTCTTTTTACCAGCCTTTTGTTTTTCCAACAACTTCATTTTGCGTGTGATATCACCACCATAACATTTCGCCAAAACATCTTTACGCAAAGCCTTAACCGTTTCTCGCGCAATAATCTTTCCGCCAATCGCAGCCTGAATCGGTACCTCAAACATTTGTCTGGGAATAATATCTTTCAAACGCTCCGTCAAGGCTTTGCCTTTAGAATATGCCACGGATTCATGTACAATTAAAGACAAAGCATCACAAATCTTGCCATTCAATAAAATATCCATTTTAACCAAATCTGAACGTTGATAACCTGCTGGTTCATAATCCAAACTGGCATAACCATGGCTGCAACTTTTCATGCGGTCAAAAAAATCGTAAACAATTTCATTCAATGGAATTTTGAAATTTAACAAAGTACGATTATTATCCATATGTTGCATATCCACAAACACACCACGTTTATTCGTTGCCAAATCCATTAAAGCGCCAATATATTCTGGCGGTGTCCACATTTTCAAGGAAACAATTGGCTCTTCGTAATAATCAATTTCTACCGCTTTTGGTAAATTACTTGGGTTGGCAACATTTAAAGTACGACCATCATTAGTGTGTACAATATAACTAACACTTGGCGCTGTTGTGATAATATCCAAATTAAATTCACGTTCCAAACGCTCCGTAATAATTTCCATGTGCAATAATCCTAAGAAACCGACACGGAAACCAAACCCCAAAGCCGTACTTGTTTCTTTAGTAAATTCCAAACTAGCATCGTTCAATTTTAACTTTTCCAACGCGTCTTTCAATTCACCATACTTATCACCAGAAATCGGATAAATACCAGTAAATACAACTGGCAAAACTTCTTTATAACCCGGTAATGGTTCGCATGGGTTTTCCGCAGAACTAATGGTATCACCAATTTTGATTTCGCTCACTGTTTTAATGCTGGCGCAAATATAACCAACATCACCCGCACTTAACATAGCGCAAGGCGTTTGCTTTGGTGTAAAGTAACCGACTTCGGTAACTTCAAATTCTTTACCCGTAGCCAACATTTTAATTTTGTCACCGACTTTAACTTGCCCATCAAATAAACGTACCAAACAGACCGCGCCCAGAAAATTATTATAATAGCAATCAAATAACAATGCTTTCAAAGCTTTGTTCTCATCACCGACAGGTGCTGGTAATAATTCAATAATTTGTTCCAAGACTTGGTCAATATTAGTTCCGTTCTTAGCCGAAATGGCAGGTGCCAAACCAGATGGAACTCCAATGACTTGTTCAATTTCAGTTCTAACACGCTCTACATCTGCAGCCGGCAAATCAATTTTATTAATTACCGGTAAGATTTCCAAATTATTATCAATCGCCAAATAGGCGTTAGATAACGTTTGAGCTTCCACACCTTGGGTAGCATCAACGATTAAAATTGCGCCCTCACAAGCCGCCAACGAACGTGAAACTTCATATGTAAAGTCAACGTGCCCAGGAGTATCAATTAAATTTAAAACATACTCTTCACCTTTATAGTTATATAACATGCGCGTTGGCGTTAATTTAATCGTAATACCACGTTCACGTTCCAAATCCATACTGTCTAACAACTGTGCTTCCATATCACGTTTAGCCACAGTACCAGTAACTTCCAACAAACGATCGGCCAAAGTTGATTTACCGTGGTCAATATGTGCGACAATACAAAAGTTGCGAATTCGCTTCACATCTATATGTTAACGTTTTTTTTCATCTAATGCAATGTAAAGATTGTAATATCCGATTTCTCCGGTAGTTGTGAACAATTGCCATAGCACATCTTTCAGTTCCATATTTTTATTATTTACGTTAAAATAGAAATATATGCGCGAAACATTTGTCGAACTTGGCATCATCATTAAGGTAGTACGCAGTGGCGATTATGACGCTCGCCTGGCGGTCTTCACTGCAGATGGCTTACGATGGCGCACGATTAAAGGCATCTATCGCCCGAAAGCTAAATTTGCCGCTGCCAGTGGTTTATTTACTGTTGCTGAATTCACTATTTCCGGACAATCAATTACTAATATTAATGTTTTGGTGGCACCATACACTTTAGCCAAAGACCTTAACCGCTATTATTTAGCATGCAGCATTGCCGACGCTCTTTTTCATTTAGAATTCGTGGAACAAACACCCAACGCTTTAGTTACCGCCATCAACGCAATAACAGCTTTAGCAACCACTGAAGAAAGTTGTTACCCAATTTTTTTAGATTTCTATCAACAAATTCTCGAAATCCTTGGTTATCACATCGAATTAACTTACGAACGCGAAAAATTAACTCACAGCACTGGCAAAAAATTAGTTCAACAAATGATTGAAGCCTACCGTAATTACGTTGATTATCAAATTAATTTTGTTGAAAAAATGTATTTAGATGCCTAATCAGACTGTGCCATAACATATTTAAATGCTTCAAAAAACCCATATTTATTACCCGCATCAAACCGCTTGGCTTTAGTTGTCACAATATTCTTTTCAGGAATTTGGTTCAGTGCCGCCACAATATCGGTACCTAAATTTTGACAAAAACCACCTGGCAATAAATAACGGCCAACCGCCACTAAATTGCTGGTTGGCTGACTGGGTTTCTCAACAATCTGCCCAGCAGTTGTAATGATTCCATAGCGATGCGCTTCTTTCCACGGAACCGTTGCCGCCACCACGGCAGGCTTCCCATTTTTCTGATATGCTGACAACATTTCCGTGGTTGGATTTCCATTAAAAAATACGTCATCACAATATGCCAAAACAAATGGTTCATTGCCGACGAAACTGGCAGCATGTTGCACACAATCAGCGACTCCCTTTGGCAACGGTACCCGTCGGAAATATAAATTCATTTTACCAAAAAAATTGGTGCTTTTCTGAATCACTTTGGCATCAGGCGTTTGCGTTACACGCCGTTCCAAAAAATCATCGACCTCATAATTTTTATCGAAATAATTCATTAAACTTTCCCGACCACGTCCAATCAAAAATAAAACGTCGGTAATGCCAGCCGCCTCCAATTCCGCCAAAATATAATGAATTACCGGCTTATCTCCCAAAGGTAACATTTCTTTTGGTACCGCCTTAGTTATTGGTAAAAAACGTGTTGCATAGCCACCCGCGGTAATCACGGCTTTCGTAATTGTTTGCATGCCGTTATATATGCAATAAAAAAACACGGCGTGAAATGCGCCGTGTTTTTGTTTTTATTTGATTTAATTACAATGCATTTTTTACCATGCCGATAACAGTTGGGGTGAAAACTAACAACGCAATCAAAACAACCGCACCAATAATGGCATAAATTAATTGTGCCTTTGCGTTTTTACGTTTATCTTCCGAATCTGCGGTAAAGAATTTGTAAGCAATGAAAATTGCCAAAATAACAACACCAGCAGTAAGCAAACCTAAAACTGTAGAAATAACATTATTAACAGTATCAATAACTGTTTGCAGATTTGAAGATGTCACTCCATTTGGTTTACTCATTAAACTATTGAAAAAATTCATTTTTATTTTTTTCTCCTTTTTATTTAACTACCGTAGTCTATTACATCTATTACATACTGTCAAATAAATTTTTGACATTTTTTACAAAATTATTCTGCCTTAATGCGTAAATATTTATACGTTTGGTCAGCGCTATATAAACGAATTGAACCTGCATCTTGCACATAAATCATGGGGTCACCAGTATTTCCCTGTGGCTGGTAAATGACACCCAATGGTAAAACATTTTTGGCAGTTTCTTTTTCTTCATTGTTTTCCGTATTTTCTGCAGAATTTTCTGATGAAGCACAGATCGGA
>CAMOZC010000018.1 GCA_946630785.1 uncultured Clostridia bacterium
ATTTCGCGTGCAATCATGGAATTGTACGATTGAATACTGATAATCATACCATCATCAATAATGGCAATTGTGTCGCAGAATTCTTCAACTTCAGAAATTTTTGAAGCGGTAATCATAATTGAAGTACGTAATTCTTTACTGATTTTTTTTAATAAAACACGCAAATCTTTGGCTTGCTTATTAGGTAAGTTATTAAAGGGATTATCTAAAATTAAAATATCAGTACGCAAAATTAGCGGCAGGGCGATTTTTAATAAATCACATTCTTCAACGGTTAACTTCGAAATTTTATGATTTAAATGTTTTCTTAGATTGAAGAGTGCCAAAATGTTTTTGACGTTACGTCCGCTATAAGGATAGTCGCGTAGTTGGCAATAATCCTTAATTGCAGTTTGTACCGTAATGCTTGGCATGAATTGTTCGTGTGGAATAAAAGCACCCATGTATTGATTGGCTGGTACTTTAATGTGACCACGCGTCTTTTTGGATAAGTTTAAAATTAATTTTGACAATAAACTCTTGCCACTTTGATGTTCACCAACTAAAGCTAAAATTTCGCCCTCATGAAGAGTTAAATTCACATCGGTCATTAATAGTTTTTTTGAAGTTGATTTTTCCAAATTCTTAACTGTTAACATGCGAACCAACTCCTTTTGCGTAGTGCTATCATGACAAATAATCTCACCAATGGATAGAAAGCGAAAATTAACAAGAATAATACACACGACATTTTAGTTGCAAAACGACAAGCAATAACCACGCCAATTAAAATCAACGTAAATAGTAATTGTCTTCCCGTTAAAGATTTAAGGTTGAATACCGCTTTGATGCGGGGATAAAAAGTATAAATAATCAACCAAATAGCGGTGTATATTCCCAATGCAAGATAAGCGACATTATAACATTCTGCACAAACATTATTGGTAAATGAAAAGATTAAATTGATTAACATAAAGAGTGCCGTGGTAATTAAAATTGAAACAAAACGTAAACGGTTAATTAAAACATAGTCGTTACCAACAGAAATACTGTTTAGATTTAACAATGGTCGTAAATCATTTCCGCCAACTGTACCTGATAAACCAATAGTAGTTTGTTGATAACGTGGAGTTTCTGGGGTGGTGGTAATTTTTTCGTTTGGCGCAATGTATGGCGAATATGGTGACGGCTTAGTTTCCGTTTTAGTTGCGTTTGTAATCGGTTGTGCTTTTGGTGTTGGTGTTGGATTGATTTGTATAACTCTTTTTTCTTCAGGTAAATCTATTCTGGTTTGTGTTGCGTTTTTAGTTAAAGGTAATGAATAAGCTTCTTCTAGTGAAGTGAAGGTTTTATTCGCTTTAACCGAATTATCTGCGATTTGTTTGTAATCAATTTTGATTGGATTCTTAACTAAATAATCACGACCAAATTTTGTAATATTATAGACACGACAACGACCACCGATAGCAGATTCTTTTTGATAACTTCGGACAAATTTTTTATCTGACATGCGGTGTAAAGAAGAATAAAGCGTAGGTAATGACATGATAACAGTATTACCTGATAAACGTTTAATTTCATCAATCATCTCAGCACCATACATTGGACGAGTGTTGAGTAGATTTAAGATGGTAATTTCAGTCATTGTACCGCGTGCCACAATACAATTTTAATGTCGAAATTATCTCCTTGTCAAGTCAAACTAGATTGCGGTATCATTTTTTTAGATGGTAGATCCACGTAATATTATTCGTACGAATAAACGTACTTTATCGTTAATGGTTAATGCCAAAGGAGAATTGATAGTACGTGCTCCATATAACTACCCAGATAATAAAATTTTTGCTTTTATTAAGGAAAAAGAAGATTGGATTATTAAAAAACAAAATGCAATTCGCAGCAATTCATACATCAATCCTAACGTAGTGGATTATAATGTTTTTTTGTTTTTGGGAAAAGAATTGACACCACTGATTTCTAATGATGTTAAAGAAATCATGATTAGTGAAAACAAGTTGCTGATTCCGGCTAAATTTTCAGCGGATAAAATTTTAGCCAAGGTTGAAAAATGGTATCGTAAAGTTGCCGAAGGCGTATTGGTTGAGCGTGTTAATTATATGGCACAAAAATTGCGCTTACATCCCAATGGAGTAACGACTAATAATAATAAAACTAGATGGGGTGTTTGTGATAACCATGGTAATATCGCAATTAATTGGCGTGCCGTTTTTTTACCACCAAATCTTTTGGATTACATTGTGGTACATGAATTGTGTCATTTGTTGGAATTTAATCACACACCGGCTTTCTGGAGTGTGGTGGGTAATGTAATTCCTGATTATCAAATTTTAAGAAAACATTTAAAATGCCTGAACTATTTAATTTTGCTTTTCCGTAAAGAATAACATGAATAAACTTTAATATATTACATGATATAGTATTAATTATAAATTAAAATTACCAAATCTTGCGTTTTTTATCGACTTATCTGTAATTATCACTTGATTTTGTTATCAATAAGGGGGTAAAATATTACTATGGCATCTGATAAGGAAATTTATTTAGATAACGCTGCTACAACCTATTGTAATGGTGAAGTTTTTTATGCCATGCAACCATATTTTATTACTAATTATGGTAATCCCAATTCAGTTCACCAATCAGGTTATGCAGCACGTGAAGCTGTTGAAAAGGCACGTGCTAGTATTGCCAAAATTATTAATGCTGACCCTGATGAAATTTATTTTACTTCTGGTGCAACTGAGTCCAATAACTGGGCAATCAAGGGAATTGTATGGGCATCACCAATTAAACGTATTTTAGTTAGTGAAATTGAACACCCAAGTATTATTAAATCGGCACGTTGGTTGGCCGAACATGGCGTCGAGGTTGAATATATCAAAGTTGATGAAAACGGAATTATTTCAATTTCTGACTTATTGTCGAAATTATCAAAACCAGCTTGCTTGGTTTCGGTTATGACCGCTAACCACGAAGTTGGTACCGTTCAGTATATTAATACAATCGCTAATATCTGCAGTAAAAATAATGTGTATTTCCATACTGATGCAACCCAAGCTTTAGAGAGTGTTAGTATCAATGTTAAAGAAATGAATATTACTGCTTTGTCGCTTTCTGGACATAAAATTTATGGACCAAAAGGGGTTGGCGCAATTTATATTAAACGTGGGACACCAATCGATGTCTTTATGCATGGCGGACACCAAGAAAATGGCATGCGCGGTGGTACTTATAATTTACCAGCAATTGTCGGTTTAGGAAAAGCGGTAGAAATTTGCATGCGTGATGGAAATACTAATAATACCCGTATGAAACAATTGCGTGATTATTTCATTAAAGAAGTTGAAGCTAAAATTCCTGGTGTTAAATTGAATGGTCACCGTAATCAACGTTTAAGTAACAATATTAATTTTTCTTTCCGAGGAGTTATTGGTGAGAGTGTTACAGCAATGTTAGATACAATGGGAGTGCGTGTTTCAACTGGTACAGCTAGTACCAGTGAACAACTTCGTCGTAGTTATGTTTTACAAGCTATCGGTGTAAGTGATGAATATATTTATGGTGCTGTTCGTTTTACACTGGGTAGAGCTACAACGAAAGAAGATCTTGATTATACAATTAATTGTTTGACGACAGTCGTAAAAAAATTACGTACATTGAGTCCAGTTAATATTAAAGCGGGAGGTTCAGAAAATGTATAGTGAAAAAATTTCCGAAAGGTTTCAAAGTTTAAAAAACGCTGGTATGGTAACCAATGCTGATGCGGTTGGACAAGTCGGTGCTATTGGTACTGGTGATTTGGTAAAGGTATATTTACGTATTGTTAACGGCGTGATTACCGATGCTAAATTTAAAACATTGGGCAATGTTTATACCTTGGTTGCCAGTGATGTTCTTTGTGATTTGTTAAAAAAGCGTTCAATCGAAAATGCTTTATTAATTAAAAGTGAAGATATTCTTAAAGAATTGGATTATGGTATCCCAGAAAATAAATTAAAGATTGTTGACTTGGTGCAATCTGTAATTGCTGATGCAATTGAAGATTATCATAAAAAACAAGCCAAGGCTCAATTGAATGCGAAGAAGTGATGGTGTAACGTGTTAGATTATAGTGTAATTCAAAAAGCAAAAGTTAAACTTGATGCTATTCATGATTTGGTAGCATCAAAAAAACAAGAGTTAGAAACTCTTTTAAAAAAACAAGAACAAGACTGGAACAATGTAGAACAAAACAAACGCATTAAATCATTGCAAGAATTCGTTGACGAGTTTGATACTGTTCATCATGATTTGGAAGATTTCTTGGAGTTAACGGCAGTTTGTTCAGAAGCTGAATTGGTTGATGAATATGCTCGTGTAAAAAAACAGTTCGATGATTTTTATGTAAAAACTTTGTTGGTTGGTAAATATGATGGCTGTAACTGTGTTTTGAATATAACGGCAGGTGCGGGTGGAACAGAAGCGCAGGATTGGGCGGAAATGGTGATGCGCATGATGTGTCGATTCGCAGAACAACAGCATTTCGATTATGAAATTACCGATGTTGAAGAGGGCGATGGCGCAGGCGTTAAAGGTGCTTCCATCGCTGTTAATGGAGTAAATGCTTACGGTATTTTCAAAAGCGAAGCCGGTGTTCATCGTTTGGTTCGTATCAGTCCTTTTGATGCTAATAAACGCCGTCATACAAGTTTTGTGGCTGTAGAAGTAATTCCACAGATTGAAAAAACTGAATACAAGGTTGACGAAAAAGATTTGCGTATTGATGTTTATCGTGCTTCTGGTGCAGGTGGACAGCATATTAATAAAACGGAAAGTGCGGTGCGCATTACCCATATTCCAACAGGTATTGTTTGTACTTGTCAGAATGGTCGTAGCCAAATTCAAAACCGTCAAACCTGTATGCAAAACTTGTTATCTAAATTGGAATACATACATTTTGAAAACGAACGTCGCAAATTGAAAAACTTGCAACCAGTTCAATTGAAAATTGAATGGGGTAGTCAAATTCGTAGTTATGTTTTCTGCCCGTATACAATGGTTAAAGACCATCGTACAGGGGCCGAAACTTCTAACGTGGAAAAAGTTATGGATGGCGATTTGAAAATGTTCTCTGATGCTTTCTTGTTACAGAATGCCGAGGAAAATCAATAATGCTAACTTTGGGTATTGAAACTTCGTGTGACGAAACAAGCGTTGCTATCATTGATGAGAATTTTGGGATTTTATCCAATGTGATTATTTCGCAAATTGAAATTCATCAAATGTATGGTGGCGTCGTTCCAGAAATTGCGGCACGAAATCATATTGAAAATATTTTACCAGTCTTGGATGAGGCCTTGCATAAAGCGAACTTATCTTTAGACCAAATTGATCAGGTTGCCGCAACGACTGAACCAGGGTTGCCGGGTGCCGTAATGGTGGGGCGTGTTTTTGGTAAAAGTTTGGCTAATGCTTTAAATGTGCCATTTGTTAGCGTTAATCATTTATATGGTCACATGGCTAGTTTACGTTTATCAAATTCTAATTTACAACCACCGATGTTGTGTTTATTGGTTTCTGGTGGACATACGATTTTGTATCAAGTAAATCAAAACTGGGAAACCAAAATGTTGTGTACTACTGCTGATGATGCCGTTGGTGAAGCGTTTGATAAAGTTGCTCGTGTTTTGGGATTGGCTTATCCGGGGGGACCAAAAATTTCGCAGTATGCCAATATGGGATTACCAATTGTGCCAATCTTAAATAAATTTCCCAAAAATTGTTTTTCGTATTCAGGTTTAAAAACAGCTGTTTTAAATTATATTAACCATGAAAAACAAAAAGGAAACCAAATTAATTTGCCGGAAATTTGTGCTAATTTTCAGTATTGCGCGGTTTCTCAATTATTAACTAAGGTGCGTGAATATTTGCAGCAAACACAAATTAAAACGCTAGGTATTTGTGGTGGTGTATCGGCTAACCAATATTTAAGAGACCAATTTACGGCCATGTGTAAAGAGTTGGGTGTTCAATTGTTTTTACCACGTCCGGAGTTGTGCGGTGATAATGCAGCTATGATTGCGGCGGCAGCAGTGCTGGGTATAAAATAATTGTCAATTTGTAAATTTTATTCTATAGTTAATTTGGGGGAACATGGAAAAGAAAGTTTACGAAGGTTATAAAAAAACTTCATCCAGTGTCAAAAAGGCAACTGGTACTTCTTCAAAGACTGAAACCGTAGCCAAGAAGGTTCCTCAAAAATCTGGAAGTAAAAAAACAAGTAGTACTAAACCAAATGCAAAATTAACTAGTAAAGCAGCATTGTCAAAACCACGCATTGCGATGTTTATTGATGTTGACAATGTTGGTATCAGTCGTGAAAATTTGTTAGAAATTTTGTTTTATGCCAATGGTAAATATAACATTGAAGCCTGTACCTTGTATGGTTTCAATGATGATACTTTACCTGGAATTCGTGAAATTGCTAACGAGTACAACATGGTTACTGTTGGAAAAATGAAATTTAAAACACCAGGCGTTAATGCTTTGGATTCTCGTTTATTGGTTGATGCCTATGAATGTGCTGTAAATAATAAAGGCAAAATTGACATGATTTTTGTGTGGTGTTATCCATGTGATTTATCCAATTTGTTTGAAAAGATTATTGGTTTAGGTATTAACACAGCGACAATTAATAACAATGTTTTTGATTGTAAAAATAAATTTGTGTCACAGACTTTTAAATTATATTCACCATATGATTTTTCTTTAGACCAATCAACTTATGGTGAAGTGAAAAACGCTCCGTTAGAAGAAAATGATAATTTAAATACTAAAGTTGCAAACAATAGTGAAATTAAATCTGAAGAAACGACAACTTCAACAACAATGCCATCTTTATCAAATGAGAAGGTTAATGATGAAAACAAAAATGACAATAGTAGTCAACAACCTGGTATGATTGATGGTGTTATCCCACCAGTTTTGCCACGCCGTGAAATTGTTGAGCGTTCAAGTTCTAGAGCACCACGACCAGCAGCCATTGATGGAATTGATACGCAGAATCCTGGTAATACATCAGTTGTTGGGGATATCGCGCGTAAATTAAATTTACAAATGGATGGTTCGGATGATATTGGAAACGGTACAGGAAATGCCATGGGGCAGTCCGAAAATGATGCACCGCAGATGTCAAGTTCTGAAATTTTTATCGATATGATGAAACAAGCGGGTTTCGGTGATTTGGTTGATAAAAAAAGTTTAAAATATGAAGACACAATCGGTGACTTGTGATATAATACCTAATTATGAGAAAAATTTCATATCATGAACTCCGTAAGATGTGGTTTGATTTTTATCAAGCACATCAACACTGTGTAATTCCGTCAGCATCTTTGGTGCCAGAAAATGATGGTAGCGTTTTATTTACAACCGCGGGAATGCAACCACTGGTTCCGTTCTTATTAGGTGAAAAACATCCATCTGGTAAGCGTCTTTGTGATATTCAAAAATGTGTACGTACTGGCGATATTGACGAAGTTGGCGATGAGAGCCATTTAACTTTTTTTGAAATGATGGGAAACTGGTCTTTAGGTGATTATTTCAAAAAAGAGAAAGTGGCTTGGTCATATGATTTCTTAACCAATCCGCAATATTTAGGTTTGGAAAAAGATCGTATTGCTGTAACCGCTTTTGAAGGTGATGAAGTTGCGCCACGAGATACCGAAGTTGCTCAATATTGGCAAGAAGTTGGTATTCCTGAAAATCGTATTTGGTTTTTGCCAAAAAGTGAAAACTGGTGGCAGTTGGCGACAGGTACCGGTCCGTGCGGTCCAGATAGTGAAATGTTTTATGATACTGGCAAAGCACCATGTTCTCCAGAATGTAATCCAAGTTGCAGTTGTGGAAAGTATATTGAAATTGGTAATGATGTTTATATGCAATATGTTATTCACGAAAAAGGCGGTAAAGCCATGCCAGCTAAACAACGCAATGTTGATACCGGTATGGGCTTAGAGCGTCTGTTGTGCTTCATCAATGGTTATAAAAATGTTTACGAAAGTGAAGCCTTTGCACCCGCTATTAAAATTGTTGCGGAAGATTGTGGCTTAAAATATGAGGATTGGACAAAATCGTTCCGCGTTTTGGTGGAGCATACACGAACCGCGACGATGATTTTGAGTGATGGCGTTTTACCATCACCAAATGGTCAAGGTTATGTTTTACGCCGTTTGATTCGTCGTGCTGTACGTGAAGCAAATGGATTGGGTTGTTCGCGTGATGTTTATGTTAAGTTAATTCAATTTTATCGTGATTTCTTTAAAGGTATTTACCAAATTGACGAAAGCGTAACTAAGAACTATTTGGACGAAGTAGATAAATTTTCGAAAACTATTGAATTAGGTAAGAAAGAATTCTGGAAAATTATGGGTAGTTCTGTACGGTTAAAAGATTATTTTAAAGTCAAAGATAATAAATTTCCGGGCGATAAAGCGTTCATGTTGTATGAAACATATGGCTACCCGATTGAACTTACGCAGGAGTTAGTGAAAGAACAAGGCTTTGAAGTTGACATGGCGGGATTTGAAGTTGCCAGAAAAAAACACAGTGAATTAAGTCATACGGCTTCCGCGGGTATGTTTAAAGGTGGTTTGGCTGATACCAGTAACGAAACAGCACATTTGCATACAGCAACCCATTTACTATTAGCTGGTTTGAAAAAGTTGTTAGGCAGTGGTGTACATCAAAAAGGAAGTAACATTACTCCTGAGCGTTTACGTTTTGACTTTAACTGCGACCACAAATTAACGCCAGAAGAAATTCAATTTTTGGAAAAATTCGTGAATGATGCGATTCAACGCAAGATTCCAGTTACCATGAAAGAGATGTCTTTGAAAGAAGCTCAAGCTATGGGCGCTGAAGGTTCATTTGCTAATAAATATGGCGAAATGGTTAAGGTTTATCAAATGGGCGATGTCTCTATGGAAATTTGTGGTGGTCCACACGCACAAAACACTGGAGACTTGGTAAGCTTTAAAATTGTTAAAGAAGAAAGCAGCAGTGCGGGTGTGCGTCGGATTAAAGCGGTAATTAAAAAATAATTTTGCATAAGATTGCTTTATCTACACAGAATAGTATTAGTCCGAAGAAAAACGTCGGATGAAGGAGGTGGACAATGGCAAAAACAGCAAAAAAATCAAAGGCGACAAGTTGTAAAAATCAACGTTCGTCAATGGCTGAATAACCGTTAAAAACCACAAGAATAAAAGAGCAACATCGGAATCACCATGTTGCTTTTTTATTGTGTCGAATTTTGTTGAACGATTTGATTAGACAAATATTTACATGTTTTTTATGATTGAGATAACAGCTGAAGTACAAAACGAAATTTAATCTAAATTTTTTTTGGGGGGGGAACGTGAAATGAGTGCGGAAAATTCTGCATTAAAAAAAATGGCTAAGTTAGCGTACCAAAGATTATCATCTGGATTTTGGCAGGAAGAAAAACTGCGCCGCAAAAACACTTTAACGATTTTAAAGAATCAAGGTGCCGATACTGTCGCTGCTAAAAAATATTTGGTTGACCATACTAAACAGCAATTGGCGGCGGAAACCAATCCAGCTGAAGAGGCGCTGTATGCATCAATTAAAACCATGTTTGAAGCGGGAAATGGCGAAAATGCTTTAGCGGTTTTGATGGATAAAAATTTGATGCAAAACATGGATGACGGTGCACGTCAGCGTTATATTTTTGGTTTAAGTCATAAATTGCAGGAATACCGCGAACGCTATGAAAAAGAGCGACAGTTTAATTGTCAAACCATGTCAATGTCGTTATAATGAACCCTATGGGATTAACTGTCGCACAAGCAGAAATTGTCAATGCTCCAATGGGACCAATATTGGTTACTGCAGGTGCGGGTTCAGGAAAAACGCGTGTATTGACTTCACGTCTTTTACATTTGTTACAGAGTGGAATTCCGGAAAAAGCGATTGTTGCTATGACATTTACCAATAAAGCCGGAAACGAAATGCGCGAACGTGTGGAAAAAATGCTCGGTCGTCCTTTTAATACATTTATTGGGACATTTCATAGTTTTTGTGTTCGTCTTTTGCGTAAGCATAGTGGTAAGCCCAATTTTTCAATTTATGCTACGGCAGATACTAATAAAGTTTTAAAAGACATCATTAAAGAAATGTTTAAAGAAGTTGACAGCGATTTGTATAAGGCCGCAGTGGATGGGTTGTCGCGCTGGAAAAATACAAAGATGGTGGAGTTTACCAGTAATCATGATGCTTTGGTAAAAATTTTCAATGCCTACCGTGACCAGTTACAAAAAAATAATGCTTATGATTTTGATGATTTATTAATTGAAACTTTAAACTTGTTAAAAACCAATGCTGTGGTTTGTGAAAAATTACAAAATTATTTTCAATATATTTTGGTCGATGAGTTTCAGGATACTAATGAAATCCAATATGAAATTGTATCGTTATTAGCTCAAAAGCATCGTAATATTATGGTAGTCGGTGATGAAGACCAATGTATTTACTCTTGGCGGGGTGCTAGTGTTGAAAATATTAATCGCTTCCAGGCGGATTTCCCCGAAGTTAAAATTTATCGTTTGGAAGAGAATTTCCGTAGCTCAGGCAATATTGTTAAATTGGCTAGTGGATTGGTATCAAAAAACAACAATCGTATTTCGAAGAATCTTTTTAGTAACATTAATGATGGGTTAATTAATTACGAGGATTATTATGACGACAAGCAAGAAGCTTTGGGTATTATCAGTCACATCTTAGAAAGTCGCCGTAATGGTGGTACTTGGTCTGATTCGGCAATCCTGATGCGGATTAACGCATTATCTCGCCGCTTTGAAGAAGCCTTGCGTATGTATAACATTCCCTATGTAGTTTGGGGTGGTTTTAAATTCTATGAACGTGCTGAAGTTAAAGCTGTTTTAGATTATTTGCGTTTATTGGTTAATCATGATGATGAAGTGGCGTTGTTTAATGTAATTAATTTTCCAAAACGTGGTATTGGTGAAGCTTGTCATGCTAAGATTAAAGCCTATGCCCGTGAGCATGGTTTGACGTCATATCAAGTCGTATCACAGATTGATGAGTATGATATTGGTATTACGACAAAAACCAAAAATGCGATTCAAGGTTTCGCTAAAATCATTTCCAGATTACAAGAATTTTTAAAACAAGGTTTAATTGTTTTGGCGGATGAAATAGTTGATACAACAGGTTTACAAGAGTTTTATGAAAATGATAAAGACGATAGTGAAAGTCGTCTGGAAAATATTTATCAGTTGTGTGGGTCGATTCGTGAATATGCTTCAATGAACCCAACTGCAGATTTAAGTAATTATTTACAAAGCGTTACTTTAGCGGGTGGGGAAAATCCAGATGCTACCGATTGTGTCGTAATTTCAACTATCCACAGCGCTAAAGGTTTGGAATTTAAAAATGTATACATTGTTGGTATGGAAGATGGATTATTCCCTTCATATAAATCACAGTATAATGATGCTATCTTAGAAGAAGAACGCCGTTTATTATACGTTGCCATTACCCGTGCGATGCGTAATTTAAATATTTCTTATGCCCGTGCCCGTTTTTTGAATGGTGAAATCAGTCGTACCATTCCCAGCAGTTTTCTAATGGAATTGGGATATTTCGGTAGTTATCGCGAACACAACTTTAATAATTGGTAAGTCCTAGACTTAATTTTATGGCATGGTCAATCCGTTGTTGGTCGTATGAATTAATCGTCGCAATTTTGTTTTTCAAACGGGTTTTATCAATGGTTTTAATTTGCTCACAGAGAACCAAACTGTCACAATTTAAAGTATAATCGTCAGCATGCAAAAATACATGAGTTGGAATTTTGTTTTTATAGATTTTTGATGTTAAGCAGGCAACAATGACCGTAGGACTGTATTTGTTGCCAATGTCATTTTGCAAAATTAAAACGGGGCGAAAACCTTCTTGTTCGCTGTTTATGTTATAATTACTGTCGCCGAGATTAGCGAAATAAATTTCGCCACGTTTAACTTCCATATTTTATTCTATGTGTGGTATAATTATTTTGTGGGATTTGAAGTTTTTGGTATTCATATTGCTTATTATGGCGTTATCATTGCCATTGGGCTTTTGATTGGTATCCTATTATGTGATTTTTTGTGTCGCAAACGTGGATATGATAGTAACATTCCTTACGTGTTAGTGATATTGCTTGTCCCCTTAGCAATTTTGGGTGCGCGGCTTTATTATATCGTTTTTTCAGACCAATTAACTTTGGCCGATTTTTTTGATATGAGTAATGGTGGTTTCCAAGGATTAGCAATTTATGGTGCCGAAATTGGTGGATTGCTTGGCGTAATGATTTATTGTGTAATAAAAAAATGTAGTATTCTGGCGATTACAGATTTGCTAACTCCGGCTTTAATTTTAGGACAAAGTATTGGCCGATGGGGAAATTTCTTTAATCAAGAAGCGTATGGCGTTGTAACAAATTGTCGTTTCTTTCCCATTGCTGTTTATATTGATGCTTTACAAGAATATCATTTAGCGACTTTCTTTTATGAAAGTGTCTTAAATTTCATTGGGTTCTGGTTATTGTTAACCATTTTTTTGAAACGCAAAAAAATTGGTACAGTTACTGCCGGGTATTTAATTTGGTACGGGATTGTAAGAGCAATGATTGAACCATTGCGTACGGATAGTCTTTTGATACCAGGAACATCAGCAGATTTTGTATTTAATCGAATTTCTTTTGTATTAAGTATTGCATTAATCGTGGTTGGTGTGGTATTATTATATTTGAATAAAAAGGGGAAATTATCACAAAATGACAAACAATTATTTAAGCCAATTACTAAATGAATTTGACAAAGAATTTAAGTCTTTAATTATTCCTTTTACTGAAACTGAAACTTATGTAGTGGCTTCAGAACCCAATGAAGAAAAAAAAGATTTTAGTGATAATAAAATTGAAGCAGCAGCTACCAACGCAGATGATTTAATTCAAAAATTAAATCGTATTGAAGCTTTGGCAACCGAAATATCGGCAGAACGTTATAGCCATAACTATAATCCAGAAGTTTGTTTGGCAAATTTATTGAATTACATTTTGTCCGACAATAATCAAGATATGAACAATGATTTCTTCCAATTATTAAATCAAGAACACGATATGAATTTGGACCAAGCATTAAATGATTTTGACTTTTATTTAAATAACCCTTATAAAAAGAAAGCAGAAAAAATTCTTTCTAAAATTGAGGCACGTAAAAATAAATGAGCATTATTGTTTGTAGTTATGGGGAAATACATTTAAAAGGTTCTAACCGTGGATTTTTTTTGCGTACATTAATTCAAAACATTCGTCAAGCATTGCCGCAAGGTGTTAAAGCCGAAGTACGTGACACTCGAGTCTTGGTAACTAATTTTACCGATGCTAAACCTATTGTTGCTTGTTTAAAAAAAGTTTTTGGTTTAACGCATATCCGTGTTTGTGAATCAGTTAATTACCAATCACCTGATGATATTTTGGCATATTTGGCTAAGGTAAAAGTTACAGGAACTTTTAAAGTGGTTGTTAATCGTGCCGATAAAAATTTCCCAGTTAAAAGTCCGATTTTTGCTCCACAGTGTGGCGATGTGATTTTGAAAAACAATCCTGATGCAAAGGTTGATGTACAAAGTCCAGATACTATTGTTCAAGTTGAAATCCGTAATAATGGTGTTGCATTCGTTTCAACTGGTTGCGAACGTGGTTTAGGCGGTTTGCCAGTTGGTGTTTCTGGTCGTGCGATTTGTTTAATCTCTGGTGGTATTGATAGTCCAGTAGCTGCTTTTTTGGCAATGAAACGTGGGTTGGCGGTTGATTTTGTGCATTTTTCCACGCCACCT
This sequence comes from uncultured Clostridia bacterium, assembly GCA_946630785.1. Classification (GTDB taxonomy): domain Bacteria; phylum Bacillota; class Clostridia; order Christensenellales; family UBA1242; genus RGIG8050. The sequence goes on from CAMOZC010000018.1 coordinate 13,903, forward strand.
TTTACCAGTGAATTAGCATTACAAAAAGTTGTTTCACTTTGTGAACAGGTAAATACATTTGGTAATAATGGCAATTTATATGTTGTACCTTTTACAGAAATTGGTTCTCAAATTCAAAAAAAATGTCATGACCAATATACAATCACTTTGATGCGTCGTTTTATGATTGCTTTGGCAGAAAAAATTGGTGTTGCGCATCATGCAGATTGTATTTTTACTGGCGAAAATTTGGCACAGGTTGCTAGTCAAACCATTCAAGGAATTACCAGTAATAACTTTGTAGCACAACAATTACCTATCTTACGTCCATTGATTTGTTTTGACAAAGATGAGATTATTCATATAGCGAAGCAAATTGGCACTTATCAAATTAGTATTTTACCATACGAAGATTGTTGTACGGTATTTGTTCCAACTCATCCGACAATTAAACCTAATCTGAAGACTGTACTTGAGGAAGAAAAGAAATTAAATTTTGACACGTTAGTTGACAATTGTTATAATACCGTCATATGCAAAAGATTACAAAATACCTCTGCGGAATTATCCAACAAGCCGCAAAAATAACAAACAAGAAGTTTAATGTTTATGACAAAGATGAATTCGGGGATTTAGTTACCGACATTGATCGTGAAGTAGAGAATTTTTTAATTGATAAATTAACTAACAAATATCCAGAATTTGATATTGTTAGTGAAGAATTCAATCCAGAAAAGAATTTAAGTTCGAATTGTTTCGTCATTGACCCGATTGATGGAACGATTAATTTTGCATCTGGTTTGCCATTATGGGGAATGCAAATTGCCGCCATTAAAGATGGTGAAACGGTTGCCAGTGTAATTTATTTACCGAGAATGAATGAATTGTATTCTGCTGATTGTGATGGTGCATTCTTAAATGGAGAACGCTTGGAAATTGCACCAAATAATTTTAGCCAAAAACAAATTTATTCAATTACTGGTAACACTTTCCCGATTGTGTTACAAAAAGGAAAAAATGTTAACAGCCGTCATTTCCGTTGTCTTAATTCTGGTTCGATGACTTTTGCTTGGGTAGCGGCTGGGCGTTTGAATGGCTATTGTTTGTGCGATGATAAAAAATGGGATTATCTGCCTGGAATGTATTTGGTTAAAATGGCTGGTGGTTATGTCAAGGATGAACCAGGTAAACACGTTGCTGCGACTAATCAAGAAATGATTGATTTTTTTGATAGCCTTTTTGTGCAACCAGTTGAAGAAAAGCCTGTTGCCAAAAAGAAACCAGCCACGGCAAAAAATAATTAATCTCGTGTAATCAAAAAATGGCAGAAGTTATTTCTGCCATTTTTCCTTGTCATAAATGTTAAGCATTATTTAAAGATTCTTGGAATGTATTTTAAAACTGGTTCTGGTTTATCTAATACAACCGAAACAATACAATCTTTGATTTCATCAAGAACGTTATGGTTAACTTTCTTTAAGTTGGTAATAAATGGCAAGCCGATACGAACGCCACTGGTTTCAACAGCGGTGCGTGGGTCACCTTGGATTTTATTCTTGTTGGTGACAATGCCAAATTTTTGTTCCAATTCGTCTTGAACTTGACGACCGGATTTATTCGTATCGCGTAAATCAATTAAGAACATATGCGTTTGTGTTTTGCCGGAAATAATTTTGATACCGGCTTTTTTTAATTCTTCGCATAAATAGTTGGCGTTTTGTACAACGCGTTCAATATAGTTGCGATAATCTTTGGTGAAAGCTTCTTCTAGGCAAACTGCTTTGGCGGCGACAACATGCATTAATGGACCGCCTTGACAACCGGGGAAAACGGCTTTATCAATGGCCTTGGCAAATTCTTCTTTGCATAAAATCATACCACCGCGTGGGCCACGTAAAGTTTTGTGAGTGGTGGTGGTAACAATGTCCGCCCATTTCATTGGATTTGGATATAAGCCAGCTGCAACTAAACCGGCGAAGTGTGCCATATCTACCATAAACATGGCACCAACGGATTTAGCAATTTTTGAAATGCGTTCGAAATCAATTATTAAACTGTAAGCGCTGCAGCCAGCAACGATTAATTGTGGTTTATGTTCCTTGGCTAATTTTTCAAGGTTTTTGTAATCCAATATTCCGTTATCATCCAAACCGTAGTTGATAACGTTGTACAGTTTTCCAGAGAACGAAACTTTGGCACCGTGTGAAAGGTGTCCACCAGCATCCAAAGACATGGAAAGAATGGTGTCACCTGGTTTTAAAACAGCCATATATACCGCCATGTTGGCACCTGAACCGCAGTGTGGTTGTACGTTAGCATGGTCGGCTTCAAATAACTTACATGCTAATTCGCGACAGTAATTTTCGACCTGGTCAACGACTTCACAACCTGAATAGTAACGGGCTCCTGGGTAACCTTCCGCGTATTTATTGGTTAAGCAACTGCCCATGGCTGCCATAACATTTTTGCTGGCAATATTTTCACTGGCAATTAAATTGATTTTGCTCCATTGGCGTTTGTTTTCTGCTTTAATGAGTTTTTGAATTTTGTTCATTAAATCAATTATATATATAGTGCCAGAAATATGCAAATTAAAAAAAGCCAATCACAAGTATCGGGACAACCACATTGGCATTTTCGATAGGCTGTGGCTAACTGGTTGGCGGCAGGCGTTTCATAAAAATCAGTTTCTTCAATTTCTTCCATAAAAACATGTATGATAAATTGCGTATATTTTGACACAAGCAACACATAATAAAGGCATGGAAAACAATAAAACAACCGTAAAACAAAAAAATAAGCAAAACCCAATGCAAAAAATTGGCAAATCCATTAAGGACACTTTTATTGAAATGAGTAACAGTTTGGCGGGGTGGATTGATGACACTGGCGCGCAGTTTAGTGGCAAAAAACAACCAAAAAACACCAGTGTTTCCGGCGCCAAATTTGTTTCGCAAACACCAAAAAAGGATTCGTAAGTTATGATTAAGTTTTCACAGAACACCGCACAATATCGCGGTGTTTTTTTCTTGAAAATATAAATCTATTTGCAATTTTAATGACGCTAATGTTATCCTATAGATTGGAATAGTTAATATGCACATAATTAACGAAGGAGAAATTATTTTATGTCAAAAAAATCAATTATCGCAGTTTTAAGCGCGGTCGTGTTAATGGTGGTGGCGTCCATTGCGTTGGTGTTTACCGTGGGACCCAAAACCAGCGCGGACAGTGAAGAAATATATTTAGTGCCGACCGAGTACTTAACTTTTATCAATAATGGTAAGATCTTGGGTAATGGTTCCGGTGAGGGTAATGCATTTAACGCGGAGGGAAAAACATGGATTCAAAACCATGCAAAATACTACGTGGAAATTCCCGCAGGTGTGACCAGTATTGCCAATTACGCGTTCAATGGTTGCAGTGGCTTAACAAGTATTACGATACCAGAAAGTGTGACCAGTATTGGCGATCCCGCGTTCGCTGCTTGCAGTAGCTTAACGAGTATGACCGTTAATTCCAACAATACCAAATATACCAGTCAAGACAATGAAGGTCATGAATGTAATTGTATTGTTGAAAAATCATCTAATAAATTAATTTGCGGTTGTCAAAGTACTATTATTCCCGAAGGAGTGACCAGTATTGGCGATAGCGCGTTCTCTCGTTGCAGTAGCTTAACGAGTATTACGATCCCCGAAGGAGTGACCAGTATTGGCAATTGCGCGTTCTCTGGTTGCAGTGGCTTAACAAGTATTACGATACCCGAAGGAGTGACCAGTATTGGCGGTAGCGCGTTCTATGGTTGCAGCGGCTTAACAAGTATTACGATACCAGATGGTGTGACCAGTATTAGTATTGAAGCGTTCGATGGTTGCAGAAGCTTAACAAGTATTACGATACCAAACAGTGTGACCAGTATTGGCGGTGGCGCGTTCCGTAGTTGCAGGGGCTTAACGAGTATTACGATACCATCCAGTGTGACCAGTATTGGCAAAGACGCGTTCATTGCTTGCAGCGGCTTAAACGAAATTATTGTTCGTAAACCGAGTTTAATGACCAATACAAATTTACAAAGCTATGCAAGTAAATTACATTATGGTGCGGATAAAAACACTGTATCATTTGTTACCAACTGTGATACGACTTTTGATAGTCGATTAATTGATTTCGGTGGAGTAACGACTGAGCCAACAACCACTTTGACAAAAGAGCATTACACTTTTGCTGGTTGGTATTCAGACAAACAATACACCAAACCATTTACCTTTGATACACCAATTAAATACGATATTACTTTGTATGCCAAATGGAATGCTGACAAGTTT
>CAMOZC010000019.1 GCA_946630785.1 uncultured Clostridia bacterium
TGGGTGATGATATTGAAAGTCGTCGTAATTATATCAGTAAGTACGCTAATTTCAATAAACAGGATGATACTGCCACGAAAGCAGTTAAAAGTAAATTAGGAGGTGCTAATGAGTGAGTTTGATGATTTGATTGATGACGAAAATTCAGTTGGTTTTGATGAGCCTGTCGCAAATGAGACTGACGTCAATGAAGAAAATGCAATTCAAGAAGATGTAGCAGTTGAGACTGAAACTGTTGAATCTGATGCTGATACAGAATCTGAGATTACTGAAGATGAAGTAGTGCCAGAGAAGAGTGCAGAAGTATCGGACGATGTTGTTACTGATGAGGTTGAAGCAGAAAACATTGTTAGTGAACCCTTAGTTGCTGAAGAGCCTGATGTGATTAACGATACTGCGGATACTGAAACAATTGTCACAGACGAAGAAACCGTTGCGGATGAAGTGGAAGATGAAGTTGAGACGGAAACAGAGGCTGAGGAAATTGAAGAACCTGAAATCGAAAAAGAACCAGCTGAAGAGGTAGCCGCAACGACTGAATCCGTGGACACTGTGGTTGAAACTGTTAATGAAGTAGAAACGGAGGATGTTGTTGAAACCATTGCTGAGCCACAACCAGAAGTTGTGGAAGAAACTGTCGCAACGGAAGTTGCTGAAGAATCCCCGGTTGAAGCAGAAGAAACTGTAGCAACAGTACCAGAAGCAGTGGTTAATGAAGATAAAGCGTTAACGTTGGATGATGTGCCACATGAAGTGAGCGAAGTGGTTGAAAAGGCTAGTCATGCGCATATTGCCAATATTGATAAAGTCGTAGAATTGTCAGAAAGTGATTTGAAAGCTGAAGCCGAGGCTGCACGTCAAGCCGCTATTATGAAACCGATTTTGGAACGTGAAGCACGTCGTCAAAAATTATTGGCGGAAAAAGAAAGTCGCAAAACAGAAACTGAAGCGACAGGCACAACAGAAAGTGTTGAAGAAAAATCCAATAATACCAATTCAAGTAATGGTGATGGTGATAACGGAGATGCCGGTGATGGTATTATTGAAAAATCTGTTGCTACAATCATGCACGAAAGTATGATTCCGTATAGTGAGTTCGTTATTTTGGATCGTGCTTTACCGCGTGTTGAAGATGGTTTAAAACCAGTACAACGTCGTATCTTATACGCTATGAATGATATGGGCTTGTTGCCAGATAAGCCATTCCGTAAATCTGCGGCTATCGTCGGTGAATGTTTGGGTAAATATCACCCGCACGGTGATACATCGGTTTACGATGCGATGGTGCGTTTAGCACAACCATTTAACATGAATATGCCTTTGATATCTGGTCAAGGTAACTTCGGTTCTGATGATGGTGACCCCGCTGCTGCTATGCGTTATACTGAAGCCAAATTAGCGCCATTAGCCATGGAAATGTTGCGTGATATTGAAAAAGATACGGTTACTTATTCTTTGACTTATGATGACCGTAATACAGAGCCTGATACTTTACCTGCACGTTTCCCGAATTTGCTAACAAATGGTACCAGTGGTATTGCGGTTGGTTTAGCAACCAATATCCCACCGCATAACTTGGGTGAATTAATTGATGCACACATTGCTTTTATTGATAATCCAAAGATTAATTTAAAACAAATTTTGAAAATTGTTAAAGGTCCTGATTTTCCAACGGCAGGTTGGATTGTGGCTGATGATAATATGATTCAGGCATATGAAACTGGTCGTGGTAAGGTAGTTATGTCTGGTCGTGTTCATATCGAAGTAGAAGGTGACAAACGTAATATTGTTATTACTGAATTGCCATACCAAGTGAATAAGGTCCAATTACAAAAGACTATCGCAGATTTGCGCGAGAATAAAAAAGGTGATTTGCAAAATATTACTGAAATTCGCGATGAATCCGACCGTAACGGTATGCGCATTTTGATTAAATTGCGTAAAGATACTGATGCTCATAAAATCGTTGAGCAATTGTATAAGTATACTCAATTGCGTTGCAACTTTAACTATAACATGGTGGCAATCGCGGAAGGTAAGCCGCGCCAAATGGGTTTATTACAAATTATTGAGTACTATGTTAACTACCAACGTCAAGTTATTTATAAACGTTCAGTCTTTGAATTAGACCAGGCTAAAGAGCGGGCTCATATCTTGGAAGGTTTATTGGTCGCCGTTAAAAACATTGATGAAGTTATCAAGATTATTAAAACCAGTAAGCATACCAGTGAGGCTCGTGAACGTTTGCAAAAACGTTTCACACTCTCGGAACGTCAAGCACAAGCCATTTTGGATTTACGCTTAGCGCGTTTAACTAACTTGGAAGTTTTGAAGTTGGAACAAGAGTTGAAAGAATTGCATGAGTTAATTGAACGTTTGACCGCAATTATTGGCAGCAAAAAATTGCAATTTGAAGTGGTTAAAACTGAATTGTTGGCAATTAAGAAACGCTTTAAAGTTGAACGTCGTACACGTGTGGTTAATAAATTGGAAGATGTTGTGGTTACCGCTGATGATGATGAAGTGCCTGTAGAAGACGTCGTTCTGACCATTACTGGTGCGGGTAATATCCAACGCTTATCAAAAAAGCATTTCAATATGAGCAATACTGCGGCTGCTGATGGTATGCGTGAACAAGACATTCATCCTGTGGCTGTTTTAACGCAAACTGATAAGTTGTTGCACATCTTTACTAATTTAGGTAAGTGTTACAAATTGTTCGGTGGTGATGTTCCGGAATGTCGTTTGAAAGATAAAGGCATCGCGTTACGCACTTTGTTCCCAACCGCTTTGCCACAAGAATATCCAGTCGCGATTTATCCAGCAGTTGCTGATGCTTTACCAGAATATGATTTAGTTTGGTTGTCGAAAACTGGTATGATTAAACGTTCTAAATTCAGTGATGCTTGTTCTGTCATTAAATCTGTCTTTGATGTTTATAAAATTCGTGAAGACCGTAAAGATGAAATTTTGGCAGTTCAACGTTTGCCAAAGAATCGTACCATTTTAATGATTACTAACGTGGGTAACGTTTTGAATGCGGCTACGGGTGACGTACCGGTTCAAGGCCGTATCGCATCGGGTGTTAAGGGAATGCAAATGGACGACACCGCTTGGTTGGCGGGTATTTCAACTGCAGAAAACAGTGGCTATGCTGTTCTAGTTACCAATATGGGTAATGCTAAAAAAGTTGCCATGAAAGATATTGATAAGATGGTACGTTATCGTAAAGGTTTGGCAATTGCTACCGGTATGGCTAAGGGTGAAGAAGTGATGTTTGCCATCTTTGCACGTCCGGGTGACGATTTGGTTGTCAAAAATGAAAACGGTGATATTTTGGCTCGTAGTGTAGAAAAGATTCCAAGTGTAGTGCGCACTGGTAAGATGAAAAATATATTTGGTAAACATCGTTTAGTCAAGGCTTGGTTACACCGCACGGATTTCGCAACTCCAGAGTATTAATACTGCGTGCAATGATGTCAGCACAGTCACGGATAATGACATCAATGTCTTTGGGTACAACATGGTAAATTTGTCCTTGTTGTGGAGTCATGATTGTACAAACGGGCACACCGATAGCGAGAACGGGAACCTTTAACAGTTTTTGATTGATGGTTTGGTTATCCCGTCCAATACCACTGCCAGGTGTGATACCGCTGGTGCATATTTGATAGTTGGTGCCAATCCGTGAGGGTGCAGCACTGACTAAACTGTCAATGACGATAACGACAGTAGGGCGAACAAGACGTGTTATGGCTTGGATAGCTTGGACAGAGTTAATGCCTGTAACACCAAATACATTTGGTTCAAAAGTAACAATTTGATTGCCGGTTTGGATATGTTCCAATACCGTTGGACCTAAACTGTCGGCAACAAATTTATCGTTACCTAAACCAACAATTAAAATTTTAGTTGTATCGGTAATGAGTGACGATAGAGTGCGATGTAAGATATGAATGATATGACGCGGTTTGCTGTTCACGGTGTCAATGTTTAAATATGTGCCGATTGGTTTACCAATGAAATGGGCTGCTGCAGTGGTGGTGACTTGTGTTGTCTGTATGCGAATACCGGATTGTTCGTTGGTTGTGACAGTTAAGCCAGTAATTGAATGTGGTGTTCGGCGTAATAATTCACAAGCTAAATCGGTAACTATTTTCATGGTGATATTATGGTCAATTTCCGCTAAAAAACTTCTTCAAGAAAAGACTTGCAAATTTATGATTATCCGTGTATAATACGCTTTATATGGCAAACATTAAAAGTGCAATCAAAAGAATCAATGTGACGAAAACAAAAAATAATCAAAATCGTCCAGTAAAAACTCAAATTTCAAATGAAATTAAGAAATTTAAAGCTGCTTTGGCTGCAAATGAATTGAAACATGCTGAATCACAATTGAACGTGGTTTTCTCTGTTTTGGATGCTGCAGCAATTGATAACGTAATTCACAAAAACAAAGCAGATCGTCAAAAATCAAAATTGGCTGCTGCTTTGAATGCAGCACAAAACGCAAGCAAGAAAAAAAGTGCGTAATGATTGATTCTATATCATTAAAAAATACGAGGTAAAACCTCGTATTTTTTTTGCATGATTTTTATTTGGCTTGTGGGGTAGTTGGTTCAACTTTTTTACCGTCAATGTAAACGCGTTTTTCGTTAATTGCAATTTTCTTTAAGATGGCATCTTCTAATGAAATTCCTAACATTTCGGCTAAACCTAAAAGGTAAATCGCAACATCGGCCAATTCTAAACTAATTTCTTCGTTACCCATCTTTTTGTACCAAGCATCGTAGGCCTCGGCAACCTCGCCGTAAATGTAACAAAATTCTTGATGAATATTGGTTAGGTTAAAATGTTTATTAACTTTGTTTTGATAAATTTTCTTTTGTAATTCGTCTAAACTTACCATAATAAATAAATTTCCCCTTTGTGAATGTTTTATTTTTTTGCTGTGAATTTACCAAAGAAAGCGCGAACTTTGCTTTTGCCTTTTACCGTAATGGAATGACTGTTGTAAGCTTTTTTGTTACTGATGCGATATAGTTCTTCCGCAATTGTTTCAGGTGATGCACCAGTTTGTTCTTGATATTCCAAACGACCGATATCGTTACTGATGCGATAGCGGTAAGCTTTATTGGTTGAATCTTGCTTAATACGGTTTTCGGTAAAGTTGGTTTTGCATGTTGATAAAGCAACGGTTACAACATCAATTTTCAATGGTTCAACTTCTTTGCGCAAAGAGATGGTAAAGGTTTCCATCGCTTTTTTACTAGCGCAATAAATGCTGTTGAATGCTGGGGCAGAGTTAGCCATTAAACAAGAGATGTTAATAATCTTGCCCTTACGGTGTTCACGCATAAATGGAATAGCTGCTTGACAAGCGCTGACTACACCCAAAAAGTTGGTATTCATAACTTTAACAATATCGGTAGTTAATAATTCTTCAACGGCACCAGATAAACCAATACCAGCGTTATTGATTAAAACATCAATTTGACCTTCTTTGTTATAAACTTTGCGAATTGATTCTTTAATTGAATCCGGATTGGAAACGTCGGTTTCAATAAAGTTAATGTTATCGTCATTACCTTTTTCGCGTGATAAGTTATAAACAATATCGGCATACAAAGAAAAGCAGTGGGCTGCGGCTAAACCAATACCGGATGAAGCACCCGTAATTACGACAACACGTTTATGCCATGTTGATGGGTCAACCAATGCTGTGGTAACATCGCCTAATGGTTTACTAGCGATGTCATTTTGTTCGGAATCTAAACGTTTTTCTAAAACGCTTAACGCATCATCCAAGTCTAATGGTTCGTCGGTTGCAATATGATAATCATCTTGCCCTAAATTGAATTTGTTTTTATTTTTCATATCAAATATTAGTATACTACTCTTAGTGTTATTTCTCAACATGTTTTTAAAAAAAATGTTAGTGTTTGACAACTGTTTTTTGTTCGGTATACCATATTAAATATGGAAATTACAGTAATTGCGACAACACATCCGAATTATCAAACACCGAAAAAGGAATTAGATCGTTTTGGTGGCATGGCAGCGGGTGTTTGTTATATGGCTCATGATTTTGCAACTTTACGCGCCGAGGATGAAGCCAAGACTTTCCGTCGCGTAGAGATGACGAAAAGCAATGGACACCACAGTGTCTATGACCATGCGACAATTACTTTGTATTTGCATTGTATTCCGCGTGTTTTAGAAGGTATGCTGGATAATGAACGCTATATGGTCTCTTCAGTGAAGAGTGGACGTTATACTTTGCATCCATTGCCAGACGACGAACAGAAATTGTATGATAAATGGTTAGCAAAATTTGAAAAGTTAATTCGTGACGAATACCAAAACGCCTATCCGCAATATTTTACGGATAGTAAAATAAAAAAACTAGCAATGGAAAATGCACGTTATTTAACCAGTTGCTTTACGATGGTTTCTATGTTGCACACTGTTTCATATCGTCAATTAAATTATTTGTATGGGTTCTTTACTGACTATGCTAATAAAATTGCAAAAAGTACGCATCAGTTTGAAAAGACTTTGTATCCGTATGTCGTAGAATTTGTTAAGCAATTAGAAAATACTGGTTACATTGATGAAGTCTTGACACATAATGGAAAAAATCGTCAAGTTTCAATGTTCCGCGATAAACCAGTTACTGAATATTTTGGTGATGTTTACGCCACAAACTTCCGCTGTTCTTTTGCGGTATATATGCATTTAAACCGCCATCGTACATTAAAGTATTACATGCAAACTCCAGCGGAGCCGGAAAAATTGGAATTCTATGTCCCAGAGTTGATTGCTGATAAGTCTGAGTTGCGTGAAGAGTGGTTGGCTGATTTGAACCGTTTACGTAGTCATTATCCACAAGCCATGTTAGTTGAAGTTAGTGAAATGGGAAATTTAGAAGATTTTATTTTGAAAGCAATTGAACGTAAATGTTCTTCGGTTCTGTTGGAAACTACGCGTGTTGTTAATGGAGTATTAAATAAATATCAAAAAGCTTTAGCCGCAAGTGGACATGATGGAGCACAACAATTGGCTACAATGCAAAAAGGTGCCAAATGCACCTTCCCGAATTTTAAATGCCCATGTCCATGTGGTTTTGCTTTAGGAGTTAATGAAAAACGTAAAATTTAATTTACGCTAACCAAACTAAATCTTTGTGTACACAAATGCTAATAATATCTAGAATCCAGAATACTGGGAACCAACCTAAGAAAATACGGATAATACCATAAGTATATTGTTCTCTTTGAAAGCATACGATGATGCCGAAAATCCAACTTACAATTGGAAGAATTGCAATAATCAAGGATGGAACGAAGCCAAATCCAAAATAAGCGCGTTGAGCCATGGAGTATTATAAACTGTGATAATCTATCATGCAAGCGTTTTTCAAAGAAAAAATTAAATTTTAAGACTTTATTTTAAAAAAAGCCCAGTCAAGGGCTTTTCTTATGGAGCTGTTGAACGGACTTGAACCGTCGACCTCCGCCTTACCAAGGCGGTGCACTACCGACTGTGCTACAACAGCAGGGTTGCTACTAAGTTTCAATATAACATGTGATTTTGATTTTGTAAATCAAAAGATAAAATAATCCATGTAAAATTAAAACAGTAGCATGGTTTAATTCGGTTAAAAATAAGTTTCGCGTTTCTTGGTAATGTTACGTTTGGCACGTGTTTTCATGTCCTTGCTGTTGACATCAACATTGATACGACCTTTGGTAACATCAATTTCAATTTCGTCACCATTTTGGATATTGGCAAAATCTTGGTTGTCATAACCATCTGGGGCGATATTGGCAACGGTTAAGACTGGGGTAGCAGAACAGAAACCGTCCGTTAACAAGGCGATCGAATTAGCTTTGTTCATGGCACGAATTGTGTGTGCAACAATTGAAACATCACAAGCGGTACAACATTGTAAGACAATAATACCATTATCGATGGCGTTAGAAGCAAGTGCAGTAACTGCATCGGCAATTGTTGTGTAAACCCAAGCTTGTCCTTCCATGGTTAATGGAGCGGTACTATCGGAAACCACATAGGCTTGGTCAGCAAAGTTGGCTTTTAAGGCAGAATACATCGTTGGTGCAACTTTTAAATCGACAGCTTCAAAAATCTTTTTGAACATTAACAATCCAGAAATACTGCCATTCATGTTCTGGTATTGGCTTAATTTTTCGTTGATAGTGCGTTTACTGATTAAACGTTTGGTTGTAATGATGTCATTGGCCATTTGCATGATAGTGGTGCTGGCAGTTGAAGCCAAGTCTAAAACCATGCCTGAATTCGCGGTTAAGGCCGTAGCACCGGGAACGGTTAATTCAAAGGCTTCCAACAAACGATAGAAGTCCATGGTTAATGTATCAGAAGCAGGGGTACCAAATTTGTGGGTGTAACCGTCAGCGTATTTCTCCGTTTCTCCGGCTTTAATTTCACGTGTTGCAATCTTGCCAGCTGCGTCTAATAAACGGGTATCTTCTTCATGATAAATTCCAGTTGGCATAATTAAAACAGGGCAGTTAGTTTGCGTACAGCCGAGTAAAACACCTAATCCCATCACATAATTATCGACAATCGCGATAACCCCATCTAACATTTGGGTACGGACTAAGGCTGCCGTGTTGTTGGCAACCATGCTGTGGTAGTTGTAGGCGTACTTAGCCGTGGCAGGTGCCAAACGTTGTAAGTTGTTGAAATTAGTTAAGTTAAAAGTTACGGCAAATCCTTCTGATTTGCGGATTCCACAAATTAAATTTTGGATAAGATTGGTATTACCATCCTGTGTGCAATCCAAAATACCAATTAGAGTTGAATTGGTGTTTCCTTGTAATGGTTGTCCATGAATGGCCAAGTCGGCTTGTTTCATGATACGTGTGCTTTTGTCAAATGTTTTTAAATTCATTAAATTATTATAACACTGTATCTTGTCGTCCTGCAAGATAATTGTTAATAAATTTAACTAAATCATAGCCTAAACTATCCTCTAAAGAGTGTGTAAGACGGTATATTGTGCAGAAACGATAACAGTTTTCGGTAGCAAATTTGGCTAATGCTTGGTTTAAATTTTCGTAACCAACCATTTCGCTAATGGCATAAAACAGTAACATACCACGCGCGTAAGTGTTAATTGTGTATTCCGTTGGCATGTGATAATCGGTAGAATTTTTGTACATTTGGCGTGTGTAATAAACACCATATTCATCCATGATGTTCTCAAACATTTTGATGCTTTCACGATTTTGCGTGGCAATGCTTTCCAAAGTTTTCCCATATTGTGGATGGGTTTCAAAGAATACAGCAGTGCAATATTCGGCTAAACCTTCATCAATCCAGGGAGTACGGATTTGGTTGTTACCGACTAAGCCGTACCACCATTGGTGAGCAATTTCGTGAACTATCACTCCTTGATATTGGAGTTGGTCGGTAACATCTAAAGCGATATAAACCAGTGCGCCATATTCCATACCACCTTGTAAAAAGTCGGTTTGGACGATGGCGAGAGTGCTATATGGGTAATCGATTAAGTTGTTCGAAAAATAGGCTAATGCGTTGCAAGCGGTGTAGAGACTGATGTCGGGAATGTCGTCATTAAGATAATAATATGTGACGGTAGTATTACCAACTTCACGCGTCAGTGTTTTGAAATCGCGCGACATGACTATAGCAAAATCGCGCAACATGTAGCCTTGGTAGTGGTTGGGTGCAACTTGTGTTCCGCTAGTAGCAATTTGATAACCTTCGGGTGCAGTCATCGTAACATCAAAATTATATGGTTCATTGTAGAAAGGGTCACCATTATAACTGTAAGGATAAACTTGCCAGCCGTTGTCGTAAACAACTGGAATGGCGTAGAAGTTTCCTAGATTAATGGCGTTATCAGTATATCCAAGGCGGTGTTTGATGTTGGCTAATTTAATAGTGTATTGCAAATTTAAGTCAATACTTTCGCCGGTTTTTAGTCCGTGGTCTAATGGTACAGTAATGACTGTATTGTCTTCGCCGCCGATGAGAATATGTGGCGTGGTTACTTTGGCATAACCGGCATCAAATCCGTTCGGATAAGCACGTTCAATTTCGCTGGGTGCTACGGCAGGATAAGCGGCGTCCTTTTGGTAGGCGTTAGCGTATAAATGAAATTTTACATCAAAGAGCGTTTGCGTACTGTGGTTGATATAAGTTGTTAGTTGATTAACTGCCAAAGTGTGACTGTCTTCGCTGTAATTACAATCAAGTTTAATGGTACCATAGTTTTGTGATGCTGTTTGAAGTGGTGAGAGTGTTTGTTCGTGTCTGAGTGCTTGTCCGATACCAAAAACACTGAGAACGATTGCAAGTGTTAAAACCGTTGCCAGTGCCAAGGCTAAAATTCGTCGTCGAATTTTTTGTGTCATATTAATAAATATTAAAGTGCCGTTTTTAAAAAGACTTTGACATTTCGACAAATTTTGAATTACACTTAATCCCGTTATGGCAAAATATATCTTCGTAACGGGTGGTGTCGTTTCTGGTTTAGGAAAAGGAATTACTGCCGCAAGTTTAGGTAAATTATTAAGATTAAGAGGTTATAAGGTTTCGGTTCAAAAGATTGATCCATATTTGAATATTGACCCAGGTACCATGAGCCCGTACGAACACGGAGAAGTTTTTGTTACCGACGATGGTGCCGAAACTGATTTGGATATCGGTCACTATGAACGCTTTTTGGATATTAACTGCTCACGCAAATCAGGTATTACGTCGGGACAAATTTATTCTAGTATTTTAACTAAAGAACGTCGTGGAGATTATTTAGGTCATACGGTGCAAATTGTGCCACACGTAACTAATGAAATTAAAGATTATATGCGTGCCATCGGTGAGGGACAAGACATTGTCATTATTGAAATTGGTGGTACTGTTGGCGACATGGAGCAAGCAGTTTACATTGAAGCTATTCGCCAATTCCGTCATGAACTAGGAATGGGTAACAGCGTTTCAATTCACGTTACATTAATTCCTTACATCGCATCAAGCGGCGAAATTAAAACTAAACCGACACAAAACAGTGTTAAAGATTTACAACAACAAGGTGTCTTTGCCGATGTTTTGGTTTGTCGTACAACTGCTGATGTTGAATTAGATCAAGAACATCGCGACAAAATTGCTATGTTCTGTAGTTTGGATAATTCTGAAGATGTCATTCACAATCGCGATTGCCGTACCATTTATGAAGTTCCATTAATGTTTGCAAAACAAAATTTTGATACGATTGTTTTGAAAAAATTGAACTTGAAACTAAACAAATGTGATTTGACAGAATGGAGCCGTATGGTTGAAAAACTTTGCGATGACAGTTTGCCTGAAGTTACTGTTGCCATCGTTGGTAAATACGTAGCCGTTGCAGATGCGTATATCAGCGTGACCGAAGCGTTGAAACACGCGGGCATTGTCAATGATGTTCGTGTTAATGTTAAATTGGTTGATGCGGAAAATATTGAACGTGATGGAGCAGCCGCATGGTTAAAACATGTTCAAGGAATTATTGTTCCAGGTGGTTTTGGTAATCGTGGTATTGAGGGCAAAATTACAACGATTGAATACGCTCGTGAAAATCAAATTCCATTCTTGGGTATTTGTTTAGGTATGCAAACTTCTGTAATTGAATTTGCTCGTCATATCTGTGGACTGAAAAACGCAAATAGTACTGAGTTTGTCGAAAAAGCTAAAGACCCAGTTATTCATTTAATTGATGAACAAAAAGAAATTCACACCAAAGGTGGCACGATGCGTTTGGGCTTGTATGATTGTGAAATCAAATCAGGAACTTTGGCAGCGAAATTGTATGGTAAAACTGTGATTAGAGAACGTCATCGTCATCGTTATGAATTTAATAACGACTATCGCGCTCAATTTGAAAAAGCCGGGTTAGTCGTTAGCGGTGTTAACCCACAAGCTAATTTGGTTGAAATTGTGGAATTACCACAACATCCATTCTTTATTGCTTGCCAGTTCCATCCGGAATTATTATCACGTCCGCAACATCCACATCCGTTGTTTAAAGGTTTGGTGGAAGCGGCGGCATTGAAATTGCCACAACAAGGCCAATTCGAAAATATTTAATGTTGATTTGTAAAAAGAAAAAGAACTCGTAAAACATTACGGGTTTCTTTTATTCTTGGCAGTCATCAAGTAATAATTTATCGGCTAGTAGGGCGATGAATTCGCCGTTGGTGGGGCGGTCGTTACGGGTAAAAACTTGACTGCCGAAAATATTGTTGATGGTGTCAATTTTCCCGCGGTTCCAACAAACCTCTATCGCGTGTCGGATAGCGCGTTCGACTTTGCTGGATGTTGTGTTGTATTCTTTGGCTACATCGGGGTAGAGCCGTTTGGTAATTGCCGAAATAATTCCGGTATCTTTGATGCACATTTTGACAGCACTACGTAGATATTGGTAGCCTTTAATGTGCGGTGGAATTCCAATTGAAACAAAGATTTTAGATATCTGTTTATCCAGTGATATTGTTTCAGTGTTTTTGGTCGCTTGGAAAAACTTATCCAAAACGGTTGTAGATTGCAATTCTGACGAATTTACCATAGTGAGTAAGACCTTTTGTAAATCTTCGCGCGAAAGTGTTGCAATTGTGGATTCTAATTGTGAAATTCCTTTAATGTCGCTCATGAAAACATAATCCCCCATTTTTTTCGTCGTATTATGACGTATTGAGTATTATTTTGTCGGATAAACACGAAATACGCAATTAAAGCAAATATACATTTTTATACATTTATCTTACACAATAGTTGTTGACATTATGGCTATTTGGGAATATATATATGTACGATTATGGGAGAGACGTACATTAAATGTCCAAAGTGCGATTTAAACTATTGCACGAAAAGAGAAAAAATTTGCGCAAGTTGCAAACAAAAAATGAAATCAATTTCTAACACTTTGTTAGATGCAGGAAAAGTCGCAGAATTGGGTCTGTGTCCAATTTGTAAAGTTAATTACATTACAGAGGATGAAACGGTTTGCTCAACTTGTTACGCTGAAACCGATTTGAGCGACGAAGAAATTTCAGAAATGTATGGTGATAAACACACGGACAATGATGATGACGATGAAGAAAATTTAAGCGACGATACCACTGATGATGACGATTTAACTCCAGTTGATGATGATGACTTGGAATTATTGAGTGTGGCTGGTATTGGTGACGAAGATGGATTAGATGACGACGTTGATGACGATTTAGATGGCTCGTTGGATGATCTTGATGACGATGATGAATTAAAAGCCGAAATGGATTTTGACGACGAAGATGATGACGATGATGAAGATGAAGACGATGATGACTTTGACGACGACGAAGATGCGCCGAAAAAAACAGCAACTAAGAAAACCACCAGTAAAGCTCGTTCAAAAAAAGCATAGTGAATTAAATGATTTGTTGAATGAACAATAATAAAAAAAGTGCCGTATAAACGGCACTTTTTTGTTGGCGCTCTGGGTAGGGTTCGAACCTACGACCGATCGGTTAACAGCCGATTGCTCTGCCGCTGAGCTACCAGAGCATCGCTACCAACAGCACTATAATAACCGATAGATTGGGGTTTGTCAAATTATAAATTTTCGTTTACAATATGTGTTATGGAACAAATTACAATTGAGACTTTAAAAAAAGAAAAAGATTCTTATATTGGTAAGACGGTGCAGGTTAGTGGTTGGGTTAAAAATTACCGTGAATCCAAAACTACATCGTTTTTAGAATTGAATGACGGTAGTACGTTTAAACCGTTACAAATCGTAATTCAAAAAGATGGTAATATTAAATTTGATGATGAAACCTTGAGTGGCGTGATGCATTTGGGTGTTGCCGTGACAGTAAGTGGTGTGGTGGTTTCGGCTTACCACAATGCTGACGATGCCGAAATTAATGCTGAAAAAATTGATATCATTGGTAATTGTGCATCAGACTATCCAATTCAAAAGAAAAAGACCAGTTTGGAATTTTTACGTACCATTCCACATTTGCGCGTGCGTACTAATACGTTTATGGCAATGTTCCGTGTGCGTAACGCTTTATCAATCGCAATTCATAACTTCTTTCAGAAACATGGTTATTTCTATGTCCATACTCCGCTAATTACTGGTGGTGATGCTGAGGGAGCAGGAGAATCGTTCCAAGTTGTAGCTCCTGATTTCCAAGGTGATTTCTTCGGGGCTCCAGCTAGTTTAACAGTTTCGGGTCAGTTGGAAGCAGAGGAAGCGGCTATGGCTTTGGGACGTGTTTATACTTTCGGGCCAACTTTCCGTGCTGAAAACTCAAACACAACGCGCCACGCGGCTGAATTCTGGATGATTGAAGCTGAAGCCGCATTCACTGATATTGACGGAATTATTGACGTTGCTCGTGATATGATTAAATCCATCATTCGTGAAGTTTTGGCTAAGTGTCCTGACGAAATGGCATTCTTTGATAATTTCTATGAAAAAGGGTTGATTGAAAAATTACGTAATGTGGCTGATAATGCTTTTGCCCGTGTAGATTATACCGAAGCAATTGAGATTTTGAAAAAATCAGGTAAGGCTTTTAATTATCCAGTTGAATGGGGTGTTGATTTACAAACGGAACACGAAAGGTATTTGACCGATGAGTATTTCAAAAAACCAGTTTTCGTAGTTAATTATCCACGTGCGGTTAAGGCTTTCTATATGAAACAGAACGCCGATGGTAAAACTGTTGCCGCAACCGATTTGTTGGTTCCTGGAATTGGTGAAATTATTGGTTGTAGCGAGCGTGAAGCTGATTATGATAAATTAGTTACGGTGATGAAAGAACGTAAAATGAATTTAGATAATTATCATAACTATTTGGATTTGCGTCGCTTCGGTTCTGTAACTCACAGTGGATTCGGATTGGGGTTTGAACGTATGTTGATGTATTTAACTGGTATTGCGAACATCCGAGATACACAATTGCATCCACGTGTGGTCGGCGAATTACGTTAATTTATAAGGAGAAAAATAAAATGAAAAGAACTTTGATTAAAGACGTTAAGGCTGGTGAAAAAGTAAAAATTGCTGGTTTCGTAGAAAACTTACGTAACAAGAGTGTTATGCAATTTATCGTTTTACGCGATATTACTGGTAAAGTACAAATTACGGTTGAAAAGGCTAAATTGCCAGAAATCGCAAAAATCATTGATGGTGTGACCGTGGAAAGTGTTTTAACTGTAACTGGAACGGCTGTAAAAAATGATTATGTAAAGTTGGGTGGCATTGAAATTATTCCTGACACGGTAACAGTGGATAGTGTTGCGGAAGCTGTATTGCCAATTGATAAAGAAAGTGGCTTGGATTTACGTTTGGATTATCGTTGGTTAGATTTGCGT
>CAMOZC010000020.1 GCA_946630785.1 uncultured Clostridia bacterium
CAACCCATTCTTAATCCAATTCTTTGTTACGTTTGGTGGTTTATCGGTAGCCATGCAGCAACAAATTTTCATGCAAGATTTTCACATCAAATTTCACATCTATTTATTCTATAAATTTACACATGCCATACTTGCCTGTGGATTATTGGCATTATATTTATTATTTCTGAATTAAGTAAATCCATGCGCGGCCATAATGTCGCGCTTCAATTATTTGTGGATGTGAAAACTCACGGTCAGTTTCATAAACAATTAGCCCCTGCTGAATGGCATCAATCGCACGAATACCAAAGTCACTATCATATGGCGGATCCAAAAAAATTAAATCATATTGTTCATTCAGTGCCGCCAAATAATCTTTTTGTGTAACACGACAATTCTGCCAAATTTTACCAAGATTCTTTTTGATAACATTTAATGCCACCGAATCAATATCATTAAAATGAACAAACTTTGCACCACGCGATAAACACTCGATGCCATATGCCCCAGTTCCGGCAAATAAATCCAAAACTTTTACTTGATTAAAGTCGACATAATTACTCAACAAATTAAAGACATTTTCCTTAACGCGATCCGTTGTTGGACGTGTTGTCGGCGAAAAATATTCAACCAATTTTTTACCACGATGGGTTCCTGCAATTATCCGCATATAAAATCATATATCAAATTATGTTATCTGTTCAAGTTAATTTACGCACAATTATCAAAAACGTTGCCACCATAAAAAAACATTTACGCAATGACACAAAACTTTGTGCCGTGGTTAAAGCCAATGCTTATGGATTTGGACTAATTCGTATCAGCCGTTTACTAGCACCGCTGGTCGATTGCTTCGCAGTGGCAACGCTTGCCGAAGGCATAACACTACGACATAACGGCATTAAGCAAGATATTTTAATTTTTGGAATCTGTGAAGACATTCCCACCGCAATCAAACACAACCTAATCATCACTATCGAAAGTCCATCTCAGGCACGAATTTTGCACAAACAAAAACTACATCCGCGCATTCATTTAGCCATTAACACCGGTATGAATCGCTTCGGCCTAAATTCAATTCATGAATTACGCACAATACTGCAATTGCTTAATCATGACCGTATAGAAGGTGTTTATACACATTTAGCATACGAACAAGACCATCCTAGCCAATTAAAAACTTATCTTGACCGCTTTCAAAAATATGTTCAGGTTTGTCAAAAGCACTTCCCTCATATCACCGTTCACGCGGGATGCAGTGGCGTTATCAACTAC
Source organism: uncultured Clostridia bacterium (assembly GCA_946630785.1). Classification (GTDB taxonomy): domain Bacteria; phylum Bacillota; class Clostridia; order Christensenellales; family UBA1242; genus RGIG8050. Next base: position 1,258 of record CAMOZC010000020.1, read on the forward strand.
CCACTTGCCCACTTTGACATGGTAAGAATTGGAAAAGCATTGTATGGTGGAACTGCTGGAACAAAAACAGCACTTACGATAACTTCCCGCATCATCAGTATCAAAAAAATCAAATCAGGCGAAACAGTTGGCTACGATGGCACCTTCGTGGCACCACGTCCACTGGTGGTTGCTATTGTGCAAGGGGGTTACGCCAACGGCATCCCAACGCAATTCAGCAATAAAGTTAACGTACTTGTCGGCAAACATTCCTGTCGCGTTATCGGTCGTGTCTGTATGGATTATTTCTTTATTGACGTCAGCGAAGTCGATAACCCATTAAACAAAAAGGTAACAATCATTTCACATCAGCATGGACAGACATTGCCCGCAATTTCGCAACAAGCACAAATGATAACCTGTGACTTATTACATCAATTAACTACTTCATTAAAGACCAATTAATGGAATACGAAGTATGTCGAATTCTTTAACAAGTTTTCAAATTTTTGGGTCCATACCGTATAACTGTTTGTATAGACATGAACGGTATGTTCAACCGTATTATCGAAGGCGTTAACCGCAACGTTATCGATATTTACACGAACACGATTTAAGTAAATTGTATTAACACTATTATGCAAGAAACTGAAAGCATTGGCTCTAATTTGTACATTCAAATTAGAGAATGCAATGCTGATATGAACTGAACTGTCAGTATCACTTCCCAAATCAGCAAAAGCATAACCAGCAATAATTTTTTCATTAAACGTTAAATCCTTTGCGTATCCACTTGGATAGTAAACATGCAACAATGTATCACCCCAAACAATCTTGTTGGTTCCGTCAATACTTTCTACATCGGTATTCATGAAAATTCCACAACCAACATTAATGAAACGCTCTTTATTAACATCTTCAGAAATCAAACGAACAATCGCATTATCTTTCAAAGTTTGGTCGCCCCTAAAGACAAAGTCACCAAGGTTACGCAAATATGGTGTGACACCTTCCTCGAACAAAACACGTGACAAATTAACACATGATTGGAACGCTCCAGTACCCAACGATTCAACCGAGGCTGGCAAGACAACATTAGCTAACACTGGGTTATTTGCGAAAGCATTATCACCAATAATTAATTGACGTGCAGCAGCATTTTGACGACGATTGTAATAAATACTACGTCCTTTTTGGTTGAATGTAATTTGATTTGCTTTAACGTTACTGAAAGCATTTTTACCAATTTCGCTAATCGCACCACCAATTGAAATTTCATTTAAACTTGTGTTGGCGTTATTAGTAATACCACTGAAGACATTGTCACTAATCTTGGAAACTGGTACCATATAACCTTCATTATATTTAGCAAATGGAATATTCAAACTGTTTACATTGGTTTGCGTTAATCCAGTAACTGCATAAGTACCATCACTCATCAACGAATAAATAATATTTGGTGTTACCTTTTCATATAAAGCGTAGTAAATATAAGCACCATTATTAAGACTGCCACTATTCAACATTGTATTTGCCGTTCTGTTCGGTAAGATACGATAATCAGCATCAACACTGTTCCATAGATTTGGTGTAGTTGAATTAGACTTCATAGTCTTGGTTGACCAACCAATAAATTGGTATTCAACCGTACCCATGGTAATTTTTTGATTCAAGCCAGGCAAATAAATACCACTTAAATTATTATTTTCTAACAAATCGGACATAGCATAAACATTGCCGTCGATATCTTCAAAACTATATTCACTTGGCGCATATTCATCATTATAGGTTATGAATTGTACAGGATATGAACGCCAGCAATTAATTGGACTGGCATCAAATTGCAATAGATATTTATCACCGATAATAGTTTCGTCAATACCAACTTTATAAACCTCACCAACATACAACATACGACCATTAAATTTCCAAGCTACAAATTGAGACCACGAACGGTCAAAACGTACGCTATAATTATTGTTTTGTGCATTAAAGACACGGAACGTTTGTCCATACGCAAATTCGACATCAACCGTTTCATATGCTGTTTGCCCATTTTTATAAACGAAACGGAATGTTTTATAATAAGGCTGAATCATCGGACCTTTATGCGGATTATCTTTACTGGTAAACAATGGGACATTATTCGGAATACCAACCAAAACAGTTAAGTCGACATCAACATTATTCGCTGTAACACTGTTAATCTTACTCCAGTCAAGTCCAACCAAAGCCGATGGTTCAATTTGGCTCACAGTATCCGCAATTTGAATGTTATTATTAGTATAGGCTAAATTATTTAAACGTACTGTTCTTAGAGCATACATCAAGTGGGTTTTAGCTCCTGGCACTGCAATATTATCAACATAATAAATAAAACCATTATCAACAAATGCATACCAAGCAGACGTTTCTGGTGTAGTGTTTTCATTGCCGTCCCAGAAGGTTACCGAAACTAAATTCGTTAACGCGCCAGATAAAACACTTGGACTAACAACTAAAGTTTGGTCCAACTCAACACTGGCTGGCAAAATAATATTGCGTGCATTACCATTGTGGATTGCGTTTTCATCAATTTGTAAATTGGTACTCTTGCTTAAATCAATCGTGGTTAAACTATTAATATCCGATAAAGCATAAGAAGCAATCCGTGTAATCGACTGTTTAATTAACGTTGATAATTCTGCCGTAGTTAAATTAGTATGACAAGGAACACCATACAAAGTGGCACCGTCCTGACTGACCAACAAACCAGACATACTAGCTGCGAAATCGTATTTTTCACTGGCGTTCATGATTTCAGTTGGTACTCCGTTATTAGCAGTCAAACGATATCCTTTCTTAACACGATAAGCTTGGAAATTGGCACCAACAACTGGACTACCAGTAATGGTTAAATTATCACCAATATAAAATTCTTTGATTGTATCACAAATAATTGAGCGTGGCTCTAAAACGATATTACCATCGGCTGGAACGATTACACGAACTTCGCGATTACTATTAATCTTAATATTACCTTGTTTAACAGTATAATTACCACGCGGGAAAGCCACAACGTCAACATCATCAGTAAAATCAATTTTACTGCGTGCACTACTTAAAGATAAAACACGATAGACACGGTTACCAACGGTAACGTCCTTTACTTCACCACTTTGACTGACACGAATCGGTTTAAAACTAAAACTGAAATCCACTGAAGGTAAATACTCACCGGGGAACCAAATTTTATTACAGAATAAATCTTGCAATTCTGGGCTAACTCCGTCTGGTAAAACTGCTTCCCAACCAACAAAGTTGGTACCCATCCACATGGTTAAATCTTGGTCGTCAAGAACCGTGATTCCGTATTCAGCAAAATCTTTCGAATCATAACCGACAGTTTTACCACCAATTTTGGTTTGCGCATAATTACCGTTACTAAATACAGGGAATTTCAATTCAGTATTTTCTGAAGTGCCACTTTGTTTGCTAGCATAAGTAACCGTTGCATTATTATTAGCATAAATTGCATACAAACGTAAAATATAATTTCTACCCGAAGTTTGAACTGCATAACGGTCAATATTAATCAAATACGGAGCTGTTGTTGTATCATTATGATTATACAAGCGTAATTGTGGATTCTCATCATTTTCAAAATTGTAATAATAAACATCATAAACAACATCTGGATTACCGGTTTTGTAATCTGGTGTAAACGACCAACCAATAAAAGTTCCCCATTCATCGACGTCTTTAGCAGCACCAACGTCAGTACAATTCGGCAAACGGAAAGAATTTCCAAAATTATAATTTCCACCAACTACGCCCGCACTAGCGTTCAAATATTCCAAACGATGGTTATAAAATTCTATGTTAACTGATTTACTTTCGGACAAACTACCACGAACCGTAATTTTAGTAATACCACTAGGAATGCGCGTATTCGCGTTAATAGCTTCGTATGTTTTACCATTATCCTTAGTATATGACCAACTAACAAATTGACGACCTTCGGCATCAAAAACTGCGTAGTTACCATTGGTACGCATAACCGAGAATGGATAGTAATCATAGAAATAATCACCTTGCGGTAAAACAGTTTCAAAACCAGTCACATCGACACCATTTCTAATATCAATCAAATTTCCAGCTACTTCAATTGTATAGTCATAAATTACATTTAATGTTTTTTGCGTTTGTGAAGCATAGATATGGACTTCCAAGATTGAATTAGCCGAATCAACAGTTTCTAGGTGCGACAATGTTTGTGGAGTCAAAGCACACATAGCATCGGTAACTACGCTATCCCCCATTTGCCAACCGTTAAAAATATAATAATTGCTGATTGAATTAATAATCGCAGGTAATTGAACCGTATCGCCAGCGTATAATGTTTCATTATTAATGTTTTTAGTATAGGTTTCTCTTGGCGCCCAGTTACCGTACGCATCATACTTAACATAGAAAATTACACGCAAGCGTTTTGGTGTCCAATGCGCATGCAAGGTTTGGAATTGTGTACCAACAACAACAGCATCTCCCGCATGTAACATTTCTGTATCATCTTCCAATGTCCAACCAACAAAATTATAACCAAATTTAACAGGTATTTCGTCAATGATACGAACACTATCACCATAAGCCCCTTTCATTAAAGTGAAATCAGGACCTTGTTCTGTTGCCCAACTGCCGCCGTCAAAATCGAAATCAAACAACAAACGTTGTAAATGCCAAACCGCTACGAATTCAATTACATTCGATTGTGTTTCTGTATCAAAATTAGGAACCGTAAATTTTTCTCCGGAATTATAAATACGTCCACTTTCATCTCCCACGATTTGCCAGCCAGTAAAGATATGATTAAATTTCATATATTTTTCGCAAGATAAAATTTCGAAGGTATTACCAATACGACTGATTAAAGAAGTTGTTAATGTGTTTTCATAATGACTATAATTTGGTAATAAATACAAGTCATTACCGTAATTAAATTTAACGGTAACATCAGCTGCCGAAGATTGGTAATTAACCATTACGTTAATTCCCCATTCATTTCTGAAGTAAATTTCTTCGCCCAAAAGCGTCATACTGGTACCAATCGTAATCGCCCTGGTTTCTTTCAAACGATCAGTATTGAAAACGTGATAAACCCCGCGGTGGTCATAAAAAGCGTAACTTAAAATCTGTGGATTATAATATAACCAAAAGCAAATGGCCTTACTGTCTGGGTCACTGGGATCAAGGTCATAGTCACAGGCAACTGGATTTTCAACACTTAATTCACTATACGAAATATCACTAAAATCACGGTAAGATGTTCCAGAACTAGTATCACTAAATGCCTGCATTGTATACTTATCTACGGTTTCATTATCCCAATAAACCGCATACAATCTTAAATAGAGTTCAAAATCCATTCCAGCGCTTGGTGGCAAAAGTTCACGTCCGTAATAATACCACAACGGGTTCAATGTTTCCATCACTTCGCCAGCTTCATAACGCGTTTTAACCTTACCAACAAGTTCTGCCAATTCAGGTTGGGCTTGGTTTAAACTCATTTCACTACTTAAATGGTCTTGCTTTAATTCCCAATGTGAAAATTTTGCTGACAGGTTTTTCTTGTTTTTTTCGAAGGTAGGTAAAACAAAATTTTCCTCACCTAATTTTACTTTAAACTCATAAAAACTGGCCTGACTACCAGCATCATATAATTTAATATTGACAGTACGATAATCAAGTAAAGCCGTAAAGGTTGTACGATAATTCGGTGGATAAAATTTATTAGTATCACTAATCAAGGTTTCACTAATAATACGCGCATCTTTATCACGTTGAATCCAAGTCCACGTTCCAGCGGTACCTTCTGCGTTTTGCTCATAACGTAATTCATTATAAGTATTATTCGCATTTAAATAACGCCAACCAAGAAAACGTGAAAAGTTATTGTTCAAATCAATATTCTTGCCAAATCCTTTATAATTTAATATTAAATTAGGATTATCTTCAACAGAAGAATAATCATCAACAATACGCCAGTCTTGGTTCAGTTCCGCAGCCGTTAATCCTTCAACACTGGTATCAAAAATACTAATCTGCTTAACCGCAACACCGTTAACTGACAATACTGCATATTTTTCGGCACCATCCCAAACTGCATACAAAGTTGTATCTTGCGTTAAATCACTTGAATCGGTAAAGATTTCTGTACTATTAGGAGCCAACGACCAACCCAAGAAATAAGACCCAGGTTTCATTGGCGATGGCAAATCAACTTTCGAACCTTTTTTAATTTTTATCGTTGATAATTGTTGTGCATCAGTTCCGGTTTGGAAAGAAACTTTAATATCTTGGAAGAACAACACGGTTGCAAAAGCGAACACAAACAAAAATCCGGATAACGCCGCTGTAACAATACGCGCCAGCCGTAATCCACGATGCAATTGCTTTTCTTGTGTTTCCCCCATTTCTTAGATTAGTATATTACACTTCTGGCTTTTATTGCAAATAAAAATCCCGTAGTTTTAAACTGTCCTGTGCCATAATTTGATCGCTTTCCGAAATAACAACATCGTCGCCAGGACGTTGTCGTAACAATTTCATTACCAGTGACAAATTGAAACCAAACTGCTCATCCGCCAAGGTTACGTGTCGAACTTCACCCTTAGTGTTGTATTCAATAAATGAAATATGGAAATGAACTTGCGGAAATATCTTTAATTGTTGGAATACTTTCTCTAAATTCATTTTACCTTGTGCCAAACAATTCATATGTCCTAAGTCAACCGTTGGCATTAAATGTTCCATATCAAGGCTACAGAGTTCACAAACTTCATCCAGGTTACCAATTTGTGAATATTTACCCATTGTTTCCAAGCAAAGCCAATAATCTTCCATTCCGTCCGTTTTTAAACGTTGCAAAATTACGCGCAAGGCATTCTTACAATTATTTAAAGCTTCTTCGCGTGTCATCTGCATCTGACAACCTGTATGAACAACTAAACGGTTACCGCCCATTACTTTCAGTAGTTCAAGACTACGTTTGATATAGTGATAGTTTTTCTCTAAATTAGCCGTATTCGCCAAGTTGATATAATAAGGTGCGTGTACTGAAATTTGAATCCCATGCGCTGCCGCCTGAGCACCAATTACCTGGGCCGTTTTATCTGTCATACGAATACCACGACCGAAACTGATTTCATAAGCAGTCAGCCCTAATTTTTCCAACCAACGTGGCGCATCAACACTGGACTGATTACCGTCGGCATAAAATTTAATGTCATTCCCAGACGGACCAAAACGAACCATTTAAACCTCCTCTAACGGTTTTAAATCACCTAATTGCACCTTGTCAAGTAAACAAGCATCAGCCAAAGTAAACTCACCAACACGTGTTCGAATAATTACAGCAGCGGTCGCCACAGTGTTTAAACGCGTTGCCAATACTTTAGCCAAACTACGAATATAAGTTCCAGTCTGGCATTCAATTTCAAAATAACTTGCATTCGCTGGCAACTGAAATGATTCTCCTAAAGCCGCTAAATCTCGTTCACATTGTTCAACTGGTAGCATTTCAAACCGTTTCACAACCACGGTTTTTGTCGGAGGAACAAAATCAATTCCTTGCCGTGCCAGTTCATACGCACGTTTTCCTTGTATATGCACAGCACTAAACTTAGGGACCTCAATCTGAATTTCGCCCACCATTTTTGTTAAGGCAACAACGATTTCATCAGTCGTTGGAATCACATCACTTTTAGCAACAACCGCACCTTCACTATCTAGCGTCTCAGTTTCTTCGCCCCAAATTAAAAGTGTACGATAAACCTTAGTTGGTGCGTGCAACTGATTGGTTAACTTTGTAGCACGTCCGCACAACAAAACCAAGACACCACAAGCAGCCGGGTCCAGTGTTCCCAAATGTCCAACTTTTTTTAAGTTTAAACGACGTTTGACGATTGACAAAGCACGAAACGACGAAATGCCACGTGGTTTGCAAAGGTTAATAATTCCGTCCAATTTAGTCAATCACCTTCGCAAATTCAGCAATCAAAATTTGCTTCAAAGTTTTCAAGGAACCCTTGTAAGTGGCACCACTAGCATTACGGTGTCCACCGCCATTTAATTTCTGCGCAATCTTTGCAACATCAATATTCCCTAAACTACGCAACGAAACATTAAATTCACCTTTGGCCAATTCGGTAATAAAGATACTACCAATTACACCATTAGCATCAGTAGCATACTTAAATAAACCATGGCGCGATTCGTAATTTAAATTCCATTTTTTAACAACCTTATAAGGTAAGACGGAAATTGACAAACGGCCACCAAACTCAAATTCCATGTTTTTCAAAACATAGGTCACCACTGGAATGTTGCGACGATCATAAGCACGGAAATTTTTGAAATTAATGCCTTCAATGTCAATTTTGTGCTTCGACATCAAAGCTTCAGCTACACGGTGCGTGTTCGAAGTTGTGTTTGAAAACAAGAAGCAACCTGTATCACAAATGATGCTGGTGTATAAAGCCGTAGCCATTTCAAAACTAAGTTTAACTTTCAAAAGTTCAAACAATTCAAAAATAATTTCACCACAACTGGCGTATTGTGGCAGATCAATTAAAATATCTGCTTGCTTAAAGGCCGGTTTAACATGGTGATCAATCACAATAATTTTATCCGACTTGGCCGGCAAATCTTTCCAAACCCCCAAACGTTCAACATCGCTTAAATCCAGAACAATCAACAAATCGAAATGTTCAATTTCAGTATGTTGGTTAAATTCCTTTACCCTAGGCAAATAAGAAAACTTCTCTGGGATATCACCATCAGCATATATTGAAACTGCCTTTCCTTTACTTTCCAACCACGCTGACACCGCGACACAACAACCGATACAATCACCATCTGGATTGTGATGACCAACGATAGCTATATTTTGAGCATGACTAATCAACTGCTTAATATTATCAATTTCTGTTTCTAATTTCATTATTTTTCACTCCTTGCAATTTGCGCTAACAATTCATTTACACGATCAGCATTTTCTTGACCCTTATCCTGGATAAACACCAAACGCGGCATACGACGCAAATTTACGATCTTAGCCGCTTCCGTACGAAAGAATCCAGTTGCATGGCGGAATTCGGTCAAATGATCAGTAACATAAATATCACACACACTACCATCATCACTTAACTCCGTACGCAAAATTGTGGCGCCGCGCAAAGCGGGATGGTTAACTTTCGTCATTAAAATGTTTGACAGCGCGCGATACAAATCGGCGTTGATACGTTCCTTAGCGATAGTTTTCATCTTAGAATTTATACTCCTTACCGTTAAAGATAATCGGTAATTGTTTTTCACCGATAACATCAAAAACGTCCCCAACCTTCAACTCTGGAGCATCCTTTAAACGGATACCACAATCAGCACCTTTTAACACCTCTTTTTGATCGTCAGTCTTAATCTTCAAACTATCAATTTGATATTTACCAACTTCGGATTTACCGCGCATCAAGATGACGGTTGCATTACGCATTACCTTGCCATCGACAACATGGCACCCAGCAATCTGACCCATCGTAGAACTCTTAAACAAAGCACGAACTTCCACTTTACCATAATGTTCAGTTTCAAATTGTGGAGTAAACATACGAACCATTTGTTCAGTAACAAAATCAAACAATTCATAAATAACGTTGAAAGCATAAATTTTAACTTTCAAACGGTCCGCATTCTTTTGAATCGTTGAATTAGTTTTCATATTAAAGGTAATTACCAAAGCATTGGTAACCGATGCCAAATCCAAATCGTTATCGTTAACAGTACCAACACCTTTGGAAATAACACTAACATGCACTTCTTCACTTTGAATGTTAGCCAATGTTTGTTCAATTGCTTCAAGACTACCAGATACATCAGCCTTTAAAATAATGTTCAATTGTTTTTTATCGGTATCTTTCATTGCAGCCAATGGGTCAAAACCATCAATCGATTTACCCATACCAGCTTTCATAATCTTTTCTTTATTTTTACGTTCAGAAACTACTTGTTTGGTCAACTTCTCGTCAACCACATAAACATCAGCCCCCGCGGTTGGAACTTCATTAAAACCAATCACCTGAACCGGCATACCCGGTGTCGCCAATTTAATTACACGACCGCAATCGTCTTTCATCGCACGTACTTTGCCACTGGTAGTACCAGCCAACAAAGTATCACCAACCTTCAATGTTCCGTTTTGTACCAAAATAGTAACAACAGCACCGCGAGTTGGATCCATCTTCGCTTCAATAATGGCACCGCTAGCTTCTTTATCATAGTTAGCACGATAGTTGTTAATATCAGCTAACAATAAAATCATTTCTAATAATTTATCAACACCTTCACCGGTAACGGCAGACACTGGCATAATCATAGTATTGCCACCCCATTCTTCTCCGATGATATTATGTTCACTTAATTGAGTACGTACACGGTCCAAATTAAATTCTGGTTTATCACATTTGGTAACCGCTACAATCATTGCCAAATTTTGATTTTGGATATGATGAATTGCTTCAATAGTTTGTGGCATAACACCATCGTCACCAGCAACAATTAAAACTGCAATATCGGTAATCTTGGCACCACGCGCACGCATCTTATCAAAAGCAGCGTGACCCGGTGTATCCATAAAGGTGATTTTACGGTTGCCAGCAACTTCAACTTGGTAGGCACCGATATGTTGAGTAATACCACCGCTTTCGCCAGCAGCGACCGAACTATGACGGATACGGTCAAGTAAAGTTGTTTTACCATGGTCAACATGTCCCATAACCGTAACCACCGGCGGACGTGGTTGCAAGTTTTCATCATTGGCATCAACCTTATGCATTGCGGTAACAATTTCTTCTGAAGTTTTTTTGTTACTACGTTCTAATTTGATTCCAAATTCATCCGATACCAATGCTGCCGTATCAAAATCAATCACACTATTAATCGTGCACATTTCACCAAGCACCATTAATTGTTTAATAATTTGGTTAACTGGTTTACCAATTTTTTCCGACAAAGTTTTAATCGTCAAATCGTCGCCATCAATCACAACAATATTAGATTTTTCAACTTTAACTTTCGTATCGTTTTCTTTACTCTTTTTCGTACGGAACACACGGGTCAACATCCGTTCTTCAATTTCTTGTTCTTCAATAATACCGCGACGCAATAAAGCACGACGGTCCATGGCGCTGCGTTGTTCGTCACTATTATTGTGATTTTTACCCTTACGTTTATTAGCATCAAAAGTATTAGCTTTAGGCGTAAATTTTTCAGTTGGACGCGGTAAGAAAGTTCCACCAACACGTGCTGCGGCGGCATTAGGAGTTTGACGCGGATTAGCACCACCGATTGGGTGTTTTGCACCATAGCCATTTGCGGTCGCCTGTCCTGGAGTCCAAGTACGCACAGGAGCTTTACCAGGACGTTGTCCATTACGGCCCATTGGGTTTTGTCCATGATTATTCGGACGCTGTTCTCGATTAAATGGTGTTGGTCTCTTACGAGCCATACTGGTATCCGGTTCACCCGGACGACCAAACAAGCCCGACATTTTCAATTTTGGTTTTTGTTCAGTTGTAACTGGTGCTGAATTATTTACCGGCTTAACTGGTTTTGAATTTACTGGTACCGTTTGTTGTGCAACTTTTTTCGTAGTACCAGAAACTTTCGCATCAAACAACTTTTCAGCATTAATCTTTTCTGCCTCACGTAGTCGTTTTAATTCAGCATATTTTTCTTCGTTAATTTTTTGACGTTCTTCTTGCTCTTTCAGATTTTTTTCGTTATTAGCCTTTTGGCGTAAATCGACCAAAACGACTTCTAAATTACGACATGCATCACTAACTTTATCCCGAATAACCTTAATTTCGGGCAACAATTTATCGATCGTTCTAATCGTCTCTAAAGCCATAAACTAGATTATATACTTTATTTTAAATATATGCAAGTCTTACATGACAAACTTGTTAACGACCAGTATGACCAAAGCTACCTGCACCACGGGCGGTATCGCTTAATGTATCACTTTCAACAAACTGCGCTTGAACATAAGGTACAAAAACAAATTGTGCCATACGATCACCACTTTGGATAGTGCGAATCTGTGAACCATGGTTATGCATGAATACTAAAAGTTCGCCACGGTAGTCCGCATCAATTACCGCAACCTTATTGGCAGGGGCTAAATCTTGTTTACAGCCCAATCCACTACGCGCAAAAACTAAACCAACCAAACCAGCAGGAATTTCAAAAGCCAAACCCGTTGGAATACATTTAGTTTCATGCGGTGCCAGCGTAACTGGTTCATCAAGTACAGCATATAAATCCGCACCAGCTGCACACAAACTGCCATACGTAGGCACCTTGGCACGTTGGTCTAATTTCTTTATTTTAATTTGTGTAGTGAAAACTTGGTTATGTTTCGTTGGTTTAGTTAATTTCATTTTTTTCTCCTTATAAATCAGAATGCCATAAAACAATCTTTTTATTTTTTAATGACTGCTTGACATCAATGATACGTTGGTTTGACGAACCACGGAATTGCAACATTAAATTAGCCAGTTCTTGTTTGAACACACCGTCAATCATCACGTCGATATAGTCAAAAATTTTTTTATCAACAACGTTTTCAAACAAAAACCCACTCCATAACCAAATTGTTTTGTGCGGAAATTTTTGTTTAAAGGCTTGCGCAATTTGTATAGTTCCCGCAATATTGTTCGGATGCAATGGTTCTCCGCCTAAAATTGATAACCCTTGAATGTGTTCTGGTTCACATAGTTGTAACAAATGCTCTAAAGTTTCCGCGGTAAATTCTTTACCACCGTTAAAATCATGAGTTTCGGGGTTAAAACAACCGGGACACTTGAAAGTACACCCTTGCAAGAAAATGGATACACGAACACCAGGTCCGTTAGAAATATCCATTTTACGAATTTTGTTATAGCGCATTAGGCATCCTTATTATCTAAATGCAAGACACGTTCTTTAATTTCTTGCGTACGACCTTTATTCCAGAAGTTGGTACCAATATAACCACACGTACGGCGCGCAACATTCAATTTAGAATGATCACGATTACCGCAATTTGGACAATACCACTCATATTTGTCATCAATCAAAATTTCACCAGAATAACCGCATTGTTGGCAATAGTCCAACTTGGTATTGATTTCGGCATACATGATATTGTCATAAATGAAACGAATAACTTCCATTACTGCATCCAAATTGTTACTCATGTTTGGAGCTTCAATGTAAGAAATCGCACCACCTGGACTTAAACGTTGGAATTCACTTTCTAATTTCAATTTAGAGAAAGCATCAATCTCTTCGAATACTGGCACGTGATAAGAATTGGTA
>CAMOZC010000021.1 GCA_946630785.1 uncultured Clostridia bacterium
CAACGCATGGAAGCACGTATTTTGACACGTGAAGAACAACTTGGTAAACGTGAAGAAAATTTAGAAAACAAAGAATTGTCTTTGGATAAATTACGTTCACAAATTGAAGTTACCAAAAAACAAGTTGAAGAGAAATTAGCGTCTGTGGAAAAAACCAAGGCTGAAACTGTAGCTCAATTAGAGAAAGTTTCTGGTTTAACCAAGGCCGAGGCGAAAAAATTAATCATTGATAATTTAACGGAAGAAGCTAGGGCAGATGCTGTTAAAATGATTCATGAAATTGAAGAAGATGCTAAGGAAAACGCCGACAGTAAGGCACGTGAAATTATTACGAATGCCGTACAGCGTTTATCAACAGATACTAGCAATGAAATTACAACCTCAACGGTTAACATTTCTGGCGACGAAATTAAAGGCCGCTTGATTGGTAAAGAAGGTCGTAACATTCGTTCGATTGAAGCCGCAACTGGTGTTGATTTAATTATTGATGATACGCCGGATGTAATTACTGTTTCTTCATTTGACCCATATCGCCGTGAGATTGCGCGCTTGTCTTTGGAAAAGTTAATCATGGATGGTCGTGTTAATCCGGCTCGAATTGAAGAAATTGTTGAACGTACTAAAAAGGATATGGAACAGCAATGTAAGAACGTTGGTGAACATGCAGCTTATGATGCTCGTGTTAATGGTTTACCAATGGAAATTATCAAACAATTGGGTCGTTTGAAATATCGTTACAGTTACGGTCAAAATGTTTTAAAACACAGTGTAGAGGTTTCTCAATTGGCTGGTTTATTGGCAATTGAGTTAGGTGCCAATGAACAAGTTTGTCGCCGTGGTGGTTTGTTACATGATATTGGTAAAGCAACTGACCATGAGGTTGATGGAACTCACGTATCAATTGGCGTTGAGTTGGCAAAACGTTGTAAAGAATCTGAAGCTGTAATCCATTGTATTGAGGCACACCATGGTGATGTTCCGTATCATTCTGTAGAAGCCATCATTGTACAGGTTGCTGATGCTATTAGTTCGTCACGTCCAGGTGCTCGTCGTGAAAATTTGGAAAATTATATTAAACGTTTGCATGACTTGGAAGACATCTGTAAAGCGAAAACCGGTGTTGATAAATGTTACGCAATTTCCGCAGGCCGTGAAGTACGTGTGATTGTTAAACCGGAACAGGTTTCGGATACTGATGCCGTCTTTATGGCAAAAGATATCGCTAAAGAAATTGAAGCGAAATTGCAATATCCGGGTCAAATCAAGGTTAATGTTATTCGTGAAACTCGTGCCAGTGAATTTGCGAAATGATAGCAAGGATACCGCAAGAAAAAAAGGTCGCGTAGTTGCGACCTTTTCTTTTTGTGTAAATGTTAAAATTACATTGCTTTGGCACCACGTGCTTCTTTACGAGCGCGTTTGCGAGCATTGGCGCTTTTTAATTTGCGAGCAACACTAGGTTTAACAAATTCTTCTTTGCGTTTCATGTCTGCCAAAATGCCGTCTTTTTGGACTTTGCGTTTGAAACGTTTCAAAGCATTTTCCAAACTTTCGTTTTCACCAACGATGACTTGACTCACTGTTTCTCACCTCGCTTTTAATTTACAAAATAATGTAGAGATTATATACTAAGCATTATGCAAAGTCAAGCGCCGATGGTGTACATTATTACTTATGGATGCAAGGTGAATTATTACGAAAGTGAAGCGGTAGCCAGTAATTTATCTGCGATGGGAATTGCCAATGAAATGGTTAGTGATGGTGCTATTTCGCATCTGCAATCGGCGGCAGCATTTGTGATTAATTCTTGCGCAGTTACCAGCATGGCGGAAAAGAAATCGCGCTATGGCGTTTCCAAAATCAAGCGTTATCACCCGCAAGCAAAAATCGTTACAATGGGTTGTGCCTTTGGACGCAAGACGCCGGAAATGGTGGCGCTAGAGGTGGCTAACACGCTTACTGATGATAGTGTGGTAAAATCACACGCGGATGGTGTAATTGTTAACCATAAGCGTGAGAAAGCCTTTATTAAAGTGCAAGATGGCTGTAAAAACTTTTGCACGTTCTGTATTATTCCTTATCTCCGTAATAAAATTGAATATCGACCAGTTGATGAAGTGGTGGCGGAAATTCGCGCCCAAGGTTCGCACGTAACATCAGTGGTCTTGTGTGGAATTAATTTGTGTTATTATCCCGACTTTGGTGCGTTGTGTCGCGCTGTGGATGAATGTGGTATTGCGTGGGAAATTTCCAGTTTAGAACCGCCAATGATGACGCCTGAATTAATTGCGACTTTAAAGGATTGCCGGCATTTTGTTCCGCATTTTCATATTTGTTTGCAATCGGGTTGTGACGCAGTTTTGCGCGATATGAACCGTCATTATACTACGGTAGAATATGCTAGCATAATTCAAAAATTGCGTGCAGCCTTTCCAAATGCAACTTTTGGTACGGATTTGATCGTGGGTTTTCCGACCGAAACTGATGCGGCATTTGCCACGACATTAACGTTTTTACAACAATTAAAATTGGATAAAATCCATTTATTTCCGTATTCGCCGCGTGTTGGTACTAAGGCTGCCACGTTGCCATTAATTCAAAACTCTATCGTGACGGAGCGGATTAAAAAAATTAAACAAACTTTGCATTTATCGGATTAAGTTGGCTAAATTTCGTTTTACATTATTTTGATAATATGTTAAATAATAAGAGTAAATGGGGAACAAAAGAAAAGCGTCAATTATCATTTTTTCGGTAATCATTGCCGCTTTTGCGCTGTTTACCCTTGGATATGATATTTTCAGTCGAATTGATTTTTCTTCTCATACAGTTAAGGCTGGAACCAATAATCGTGGCAGTGCAATCACATGGAGTGGTTCAGGTAATAATACGGAAAATTTTGCTTCGGGAACTTATATGGTGGTAATCACTGGTGCCAATGGTGGTGGCTCAAATGCTGGGTATGGGGCAACCTGTGTTGGTTTTGTTCAAGGTTCTTCAACATATACATGGTTAAAAAACGGTGGAGGCAGTGCTTTTGGTGGATCCAATGGCGGAAATTCTCAAGGTGTTGAGGTTAATTTTGCACTTCCCAGTGCAGGTTCTAAAGATACAGGGTACGCCGGTGGCGGTGGCGGTGGTGGTTCATGGTCTGCCGCGATGTCACATGCTGTTTTCAAGGGGTACGAGGGAAATGGTGCCAATGCATATGCTAAATTTGATAATGTTTTGAGTCATTACGGTATTGCGCAAGATAGCGGAATAACTCTGTTTGCGTTCCGATTCCATTCTAGGACGGGAAACTATACTGGGTGTTACATATATGGTAGTAGTTTGATACGTACCTCTGCATTGGGTACCCCAGCTACACAAAGTAGGCCAGGCTATAATGGTAGATCAGGTGGATATAGCAGTAGTTATGGATATATGGATGTCACGGGTGCAGATAGAGTTGGTTATGCCTGGTACATGGTAAATAATGTTCATAGGAAAGAGGGGAACGTAGACCTTGGTGGATCGGGCGGTGGCGCGGGTTATAAAGACGGCGGGGGTGGTAATTATCATGCCGCTTTTGGAAATCTTTTTGGGAAAGGAACTACTGATTGGGTCGACTTGGGGGTTCCGGGGTGGTGGAATACTTCAGATTATGGTATACCGAATGGTGGTGGCGGCTCTTCATCACCGAATCTATATCCGGTTTATGCATCGGATTCGACATTAGGTGTGAAGTCATCACCAAGTGCGGGTTATACATTTTATCGTATTGATCCGTCGGCATATCCAACCTTGAGTGGAACGAAATTAGTAGCCCCTGCTGCTAATACGCGTTACACGCCAGGAAGTGCTTTGTCCGCTGTTAAGGATTATATCAAGACGGCGTGGGTTTACAGTGGAGATAATGGTGCAACATGGAGTACCAACATAGCGGTTGCGAATAATACAACCGCAGGTACCGTTCAAACACTTCGTGCACGCTATGTAATTTATGGAGCAAACACTTCAGTGATTGGTCCTGCTTATGGTATGCAATATACCACACCGGAAAGTGCGGCAAAGGATGCAAATTATATAATTGTTGATCAAGCGTATACAGCGATCAACAAAGGTACCTGTGCTGCGTATGCGCCGGTTGGTGCAGATACCAGAAATTATGACGGTGGTAGTCATTACTTATTAAAGAGTGCCGGTAGTGTTGCAACAGGAAATGGTGTTATAAAATACAGCGTGGATCTGTCAAATTGGTACACTTCTTTTCAGGCTGCCAGTTTGGTTGGAACCAATGCCGGAACCTACACAGTTTATTATAAAGTTTTCTCAAATAATTCTGCATTGTGGAATGACAGTGGTATTGGATCGGTGACTGCCACGATTAATCGTATTAATCCGTCATGGTGGAATCATACTTTAACAGCGTCAAGCAAAATTTATAGCGGTTCGCCACAGAAATTGTTTGCTGGAAGTGGTGCAACAAACGAAGGTACCATAACATACGCTCTAACAAGATCAAGTACGCAAGGACCTGATGGCAACACTGTGACCAACACGTCGGTTGGAAATTTAACGTCCGGTCCGGAAAAAGGAACGTGGTATTTGTGGTATACTATCGCTCAGTCTACCAATTATTATCAAAAAGGTTGGACGTGCACGGGAATATCTGCCTCAATTACTGGTGCGACATGTACTGTTGGGGCATCACAAAGCATCAGCACGACATCCGTGATGTATGACGGCGCGCAGCATAATATGTTTGATGTTGCTACGCCTGTCATGAACGGTGGTAACAGCGTTTGGTCAAATTATTTTGATATTAGATATAAGAGAATTTATACTGGCAACAATAACAATCTAACAGATGTTGAATCATCACAGACTGATGATATTGGAAGTTTGCAAAAAGTTGTCGATGCTGGACATTATAAAATAAAATATCGTTGTACCGCCTTAAATACTAATATATGTGATAGTAGTAATGGTTGGTTGGATTTGTGCGAGTTTGATGTAACGAAAACCAATAATGCCGGAATAATTACTGTAAATGGCTTAAGTAAGACGGATGTCGTTACTTTGGGTAGTGATGGTAAGGCTTTCCCGTTCAGCAAGAATGTCCAATCAATTGAGTTTTCGATTAACGGTGTAAGCAGATATAATGGTGTGACTGCGTTTACTAATAATAATGACGGTAAAAATAAAGTAAGTTACTACTGGGGAAAAGGTGCGTCAACTGCACCAGCTGATGGTTTGTTTAATGTTTGTAGTAGTGCTTCAGCTTTAAATTCAAGTATTACGATTCAAGAAGCAGATTCGTCGGGAATGTGGTATTTGTGGCTGAGGATAGATGACCATAATAGTATTGCTACGGGTACAAAAAAACGTGTGGCTGATATTACCGTTAACGGTTTTGATGCAAACTCGGTACCTTTAAGTGGTATTACAATGACTGGAGCCGTACAAGCTGGACAAAATAAAGATGGTGTTGTTACATATTGCGGTAGTGGATATGCTGTAGCTTCCGGGGAATTGACGGTAACCAATTCTGCTCTGAATATTGGAACTGTTTGGTATGCGGTAGGTGATAGTTCATCGACGATACCAGGAGAAGATGAATGGAAAGGTACAGTCGCTGATTTACCAACAAAAACGAATAAAGGAACCTATTATTTATGGGTAAGGTGGAGTGCTGGTACTAATGTTGTGGCAACGAGTGGTCGTTGTTATGCAAGCTTTACGATTGAGCAGTTGAATCTTTCAAAAGGATCATATCGTTTTGGAGGTTTAAATATTAATGGTTCTAATCCTACTGTATCAGGTAATCTCTCAATTTATGCAAAAACGTTTGACAACACGGCACAAAAATTAATTGCTACTCAACCAACTGCAATTTCGGCATATGCGGTCTTAAAGAATTCAACAACTATTACTACGAACTTAGCTGGTGATTTTGGTGCGTTTACATTGGGCGTAAGTACTAGTTCACTTGAAATGAATAGTGCTGTGGCTTATAAGCCATTGATAAATTATGGTGATTTAACAGTAACCGACGTATTGTCGAATAGTGGGCGTTATTATATTTGGGTGAAATGGGTTGGAAATGAAAATGTTGCACCTGGTGAGATGGTTTATACAACAGGTGATGCTGCTTCAATCACTATTCCGTGTTTCCAGATTAATAAATTGACCGATGAAAGTGTCATGGAGCTGTATAACCCAAGTTTTGTTGTTGAGAATAATGGTGGTAACCATCCATATTTATACCATTATGACTATGGTGCGCATATACACGTAGCTGACGCTCAACCATTGTTTGCTACTAACGGAATTCCTGTGTTTAAAATTAGTGGTAATAGTTACGAGATTTCATCAGGAGTCAGTTATTTGTTAACCGAAAAGCACACACGAGATTCGGTGGAAAATGTTACTGCTACCACATTAAACATCACTGGAACAGAATCTGGATGGACGAGTTCGATTGATTTAGCAAAGGTTAAAGCTGTTGGTACTTATCATTTATGGATGAAAATTGTTGTTGATAACTTAAATACAGAATTTACTAAATATATTGATTTAGGCTCTGCAAGTATCACAGCAGTTAGATCGGAAGTATTTGAAAAACCGATTAGTCGTGGTCCGTTAACCGTTGATTTGTCTACTTTCTTGCAATTAATAGATAAAAGTGCTCAAATTACGCCGGCTGTTGAATATTCCTTGGGTGATGATTATGATTGTGGACAAACTAAATTAACTGATGAACAGAAAAATTCTGATGCTCTTGAAGTGAATGGTGTTAAGGGTGTTTATGATGAAGGTGGAAGTGCTAATTGGAAATGGTCGCAGAGAGTTGACGTTTATGCTTTAAAAGCAATCAGCGCGGGACCCCATGATGGGTATACTTATAAAGTTTATTACCGTGGTGCCGAAATGAAGATTGGTGATGTAGTGACTTTTGAAACCCAGACGATGGAATATTCAGAATATCCTTTTATCTTGGTCACTGTGCAAAGAGCAAATCCGCAAATTACAGCGGATGGTATGCCTACGGCAAAGACTGGCGTATATTATACTGGTAAAGAGATTCCGATTAGTGATTTGGTAACTAAGGGTATTGGACATGTTGAGAATAGTGATGTGACGGTTGAATTATTGTATAGTTGGGAAGGATATCGTAATACTTTTTATCCTTGGAATGACCCAAGACTGTCGTTGACTGAATCCGGTACTCATGTGCTATATGTTGCACCCGAGACTTTATCAAATCCTGATATTAGTGAAGACGACACATTAGTTAGTGCTATCACTGTTACTATTAATAAAGTAGATGTGGAAGTTTCTACGCCTGTTCTATCTGGTAATGGAACTTTGATATATGACGCTGCCGAATATCCGGTATTGGCTGGAATCGGAGATTATTATTTGAAACATAATAGTGCATTGGTTGTCGATGGATCTAGAATCACTTATAAAAAATATATTAATGGTGAGTATGATGTTGGTTCGAGTAAAAAGTTTGGTAAAATGGGAATGCTTTATTTCGCTGTATCTAGTAGTCCAGAAATTCAGCCGTTGTCTAGTGAATGGTATGCATATAATGAAATAGCTCGATTGACAGTGCGTCAGGTTGGCGAATATTATTTATGGATAAAAGTTAATGCGGGTGATAATCATAACGCAGTTATGGCTTATTGTTTGGAAAGTAGTAAAATTACTGTTATACCAGCGACTGAATCTGATGTTCGTTTAGTAAAGAGTAGTTACAGTTTACAGCGCGATGACAATGGTGATGCATTCCGCTATAATGGTTTGTCTCACAGTTTGTTAAGTAACCTTTCACTCGTAATTGAAGTTAGAGCACGAGATGAAGAAGGCGAACTAACTTCTGGTTACAATTTAATGGCAAGTCTGGATAAAATTGGTGCGATATATTATGCCTTGACAGATTCCCCGATAGACTATCCAGCTGTAACTGATCTTAGTGCTTCTGGTTGGCACTCTTCATGGCAGACATTGTCTAAAACTAATTTTGGGACATATTATTTATGGATTATGATTGTCCCAGATAGTGATGGTTCGAGTAATTTAAGTAATGAAAATACTACTCCAATTATTGTTTGTTTATCTACGTTAAACACTGAAAATGGTGAAGATCGTGATGAAATTAATATAGAAAAAGCAACCTGGAATGATTTAGATGTCGCTGGATTTTTTGCAAGTAATACTATCTATACTGGTGATAACTTGTCGATTGGAGATTTAACTAATGGTCATTTAACTGTTAGTCTTAAAAGTAGTCGTTATGAAATAACAGATAAAATTATAAATGTTAAGTATTCATTCTGGAATGTAACTAAGAATGGTACTGAAAATCCAGTTTATAATTGGACAAATTTAGAAAATACAAATGCGGTAGAAGTTGGTAAATATCAATTATATGTTTCATTTGATGTTTTAGGTGGTAATATTGATACAAATGAAAAATTAATTTATCCTTTGTTTGTTGTGCCTGGTACTTATGAAGGTAATGACACTTATTATGCAGAAATCAGAAAAGTTGATGGCTATTATTTAAACGTTATAGCGCCGGAAGTTTTTGATAATATAATTTATAATGGCGCAGGTCAGCGTTTGATTAAAACACATGCGCGTTTGGAGATGAAAAATGGTAATACGCTGGGTGGAGTTAATGGCACCGCGTGGTATTGTATTAGTGATAGTAGCTCCATTGTTCCAGGCGTAACGGCAGATTGGGATAGTGATTTCACTAGTGTTAATACGAAAATAAAACGTGTATATGCTGGTAGTTATTATGTTTGGGTTAAATTTGAGGTGGGTTATAGTCACACAAGTATTGAGCCACGCTGTGTTGCTGTAGTTACTATCCACCAAGCAACCGAAGATGGTATTGATTTGATCGGATTAGGATTGTTAAAAGGAGCTCAATATAATGGCAACCAATATCCCTTGGTTAATAATCCGGTTACACAAAAATTCCGCGGCTCAAATATTGCGTTAAGACGTAATATTGATTACAAGGAAATTTATTACGCATATTCATATGATCCACATTCTGCTCCTAAAAATTGGTCAACGGAAGATGAGATTGATCATAGTGTATGGAAATCTGAAGGTGAATTAAATTCATTGCAGGCGCGTGATGCTGGTAGTTATTATATCTGGATTAAAGTAGTTGGTATTCAAAACCCAGAAACCAATACTGTTAACGTTGCTGATTATATGAAATGCTATTGGAATTCAGATAATGATTATGCGGAAATTATTCCTGCTACGTTAACTAATAGTTATTTTGAGAATATTAATCCACATGAAGGTTTATCATATATTGCACAAACTCAAGCCTTGGCTGACTTTGAGCCTAATACTGACGGTAAATTGACGATTCGTATTGATGAAGTGGATGTTAACTTGAATGAGTACAACGATAATATCACTGTTCAATGGGGATTAGGTTCTTATACTGGGCAGGGCGTTAATTCACTATATGCACCCACTGCAAATAAATGGGTTTCAAATTTAACGGATTTCAATGTTCTTGGTTATGATGCTGGTGATTATTATCTGTGGATTAAGGTTGTAAGTGGTTCTAATGGTGCTGGATACGAAAATATTTATCCATATTACGCATCTGTTGCCAAGATTACGATAGCCAAAGCGACAATTGAATTTATTAGTCAACCAGGTTATTATGGTGATACCGACCATGAAGGCTTAACTTATACACTTATTGCTCAAACATTGTTGACCAGTGATCCTGTATTTAAATTTAAGGCTGGTACCTATTGTACCGAAGAATATTATCCTGCAAATGAATTGACATTACGTTATGCGATTAATTCCACCGCATTAAATATAACTGATTACCGTGATGTTCAAGGAATTAATGCAACTTCCTATGAAATTTATTACGGGTTCTTTGATAATAAGAACTGGAACGAAGCAATCGAGCATGTAGTTGTTACAATTGCACCACGTGATGCGAGCGAACTGGGATATGGTTTAGAAGAAGCACCGGTTGCTTTGTTGGGTTTGGCGTATAATGAAAGTGTGCAGGATTTGATTTCCTTTGGTAGTCTTGTTAAGGATGCTTTTGGACGCGGTGCCGCGGTAGAAAATTCAAAAATTGTTTTCTGGTATGCTGATAACGCCGATGTTAAGTACCGTTATTATTACGATACTATTACTGAAAAATATGTATGGGAAAACGGTGAAAAATTGCCTGGACGTGTTAATGCCGGTTCTTATAATATTAATTATCAAGTTACTGGTGTTGGCAATTATAAAAACTCTTCCGTTAACACTTTGACTGGTGTTATTGCTAAACGTCAAATTTGGTGGAAACGAAACCCTGAACCTGTTTATGGTTTAAAATATAATGGCATGGCGCAAGAGGCATTACGTGCCGGAATCTTAAACGTTGATAGCAATGCGCTAGGTGTTACGGTCAAATATAGCGTTCAAGTGCCTGGTACCGTTAATCGTGCCTGGCAGACAAAAATTCCAGAAGTAGATGCTATTGGAGTTTGGGATGTTTATTATTACGTTGATGTTGATGAAAACAATGTATTTATTGGTCAAGAAAATAATGATCCAGTAAGTGGTACCTTGGTACAAGTTTTAGTTGAACGCTTCACGTTGTCGATTACTGCTTTGCACAAAAAGGGGAATTTTATGTATACGGCTGAACCTCAATCCTTGATAGCTCCTTTGGAATTATCAACGGATGGTATGACGGCTTTTGCAGAAGAAGATTTGCCATATTTTGAATACAGTTTTGACCAGGCCAACTGGAGTCCAAATGATATTAAAGCAGTCGATCGTGGTACTTATACAATTTACTATCGTTTAGTTTATAAGCCAACCATCTTCGAATTCAGTGGCGACCATCCTGCGGAAGGTATAATCACATCCGTGATTGATGCATTAACAATTGCACCTGATTCTGTGCGTGCGGTGTATAATGAAGATACTGGAAAGGTATCGCTTAGTGCTGATACTTATTCGGCTGCAATTAAATCGGAATTTATGAATTATTTACGCTTTGAATATCGTGTATATGATGATTACAACCATGATAATATTTGGCGCGAATGGCATAATGAGGCTACTGTTAGCGATGGTGTTGAGATTCCACGCACAATCTTGGGTTTAGGTAACTATCAATTTAGAGTTGTTATTTCCAATGATGATGTTGATTCTAATTTTAAGCCTTATACTCAAGAAGGTAGTACAATACCATATGACGAATATTCTGTTGTTGAAGACCGCGTGGTTTATATTGAGATGCCAGAAGGTACCTATAGTACACCTCCTTATGTTCGTGCCTGGCTTGATTTTACGGGTAATATGGTTTACGATGATACCCCAGAACAATTTAGACACGAAGGTTGGGTCAATACAGTAGATTCGTTGTTCTTTGTTTTCCGTGGAGTTAATTCTACGGGTACCGATGGAAGAGCAGTTTTACGTATCCAAACTGTTAATAATGGCTATTACTTTAGAACTACGGATGATTATTATAGTTCATTTGAAAATCGTAAAAAGACTTTAATTGATTGGGAAGAAGAGGAAAATTATATTTATAGTTATCAAGGATTACCTACTATTGAAATGCATATAAAACTTTATGAAGTTTACCATGTTCAATATAATGGTAACGGTGCTGAATTAATTCAAGGTGGTATTGCGCCATCTGATGGATGGAAATGGCATGGGGTTGATTATTTCTTGGAAGAAAATGTTTACACGAAGACAGGCGATGATGGCAAACCATTAACTTCTAATGGTTGGAATACTACTCGTGCTGGTAATGGTAACAATTATCCAAATGGTTCTTACTATCGTGAAAATGCATCACAAATTTTCTACGCTAACTTCTTCACAGCGAACGATATCCTTTATGCAGTTGACTGGATTATTACAACAGACGATATGACTTATCGTATTGCACGTAATACTGGTAAGTGGTTTAATGCAGCTAATTACGACCACCGTGAAGCTGGTACTTATGTTGCCCAGGGTGAGTTGATTACATTACCACAAGTGATTGAAGATGAAGATGGTAAGAAATTCTGGTCCGGTACCTTGTTTGGTAACTATTACATTAAAGGTTGGTATGCGGCTAGAGATGATTGGAAGTTTAGCAGTGCTAATGATGTTGTTGGGGAAAGCTGGAAAGGTTTTGAGTATTATTTGAATATGACGGCAACACGTGACATTACATTTGTGGCTGTGTTAGCAAGTAAGTCTGAAAAAGGTGTTCAATGTAACTTTAAAGATGATGATGGTAATCTAGTAAGTAGTTCTGGTATGATTGCTAATGGGGCGAATGCCTATATGGCGTTGTCTGGTATGGATGCCGCAACAATTAAGAATTATCAAGACGGTTATAATCAATGGGTTGAAGCATATGGTAACACTCAATTAGAGGCTACGGATACTGGCTTACCAATTGAATATAACCTCGGTACAAAACGTGTTATTGAAATCCCGACTGAAGAAACTAATAAAAACAAAAGTAATAATGATTTAGTTGTTATGTTTGTAATTTTGGCGATTGGTATAATTACAACGTGTGCTTCGTTGGTGGTTTACATTATCATGCGTAAAAAATATTGTCCAATTGACTTAAAGAAATTTAAAGAAGAAAAATAATAGTGAGTATAGATTAAGAAATAGTATTTGACAAAATGCGCGCGAGTGACTATAATTATCAAATATGATAGCACAAAAAACTTTTTTTGCGGACAAACAAAATACTAAGCGCGAATGGTTGCTGGTGGATGCCACTGGATTACCTGTAGGTCGCCTATGTAGTCGTGTTGCGTTAATTTTACGCGGTAAACACAAACCAACTTACACACCACACAGTGATGCTGGTGATTATGTAATCATTGTTAATGCGGAGAAGGCAATCTTTACTGGTAAGAAAATGACCGATAAATATTATTTCCGTTATAGTGGTTATGTTGGTGGAGACAAATTCACACAAGCCAAAGAAGCTATGCAAAAGAATCCTGCATGGGTTATTGAACATGCCATTAAAGGTATGTTGCCCAAGAATTCTTTGGGACGTGAAATGTTTAAAAAATTAAAAGTCTACAACAATGCGGAACACCCACATGAAGCTCAAAAACCACGCAAAATTGATATTAAAGGGAAGGCTAACTAATTATGGCAGTTAAGAAAAATGCAGTAGCACAAACATTGGGAACTGGACGTCGTAAATCCAGTGTTGCTCGTGTTCGTTTAGTGAAAGGAACAGGTAAAGTTATTATTAACGATAAATCTTTGGAAGATTATTTCGGTGATGGTTTTATGCGTTTAACCGTTAACCAACCATTTGCTTTACTTAACTTGAATACTTTTGATGCCATTGTTAACGTTAATGGTGGTGGCTTGTCAGGTCAAGCTGGTGCCATTCGTCATGGTATTGCGCGTGCTTTGGTTAAGGAAGATGCGAACTTTAAAGCTGAATTGAAAAAAGCAGGTTTCTTAACACGTGATCCACGTATGAAAGAACGTAAGAAATATGGTTTGAAAAAAGCACGTCGTGCTCCACAATTCTCAAAAAGATAATTTGCTTTTTGTTTGGAATTTAGTTATAATAGGTTTGTGCCTATTGAAATTATTGCGGATTTTAATCAAGATAATCTTCGGCTCTATAAACACGGGCTGGGGATTATTTTTAATGAAGAAATTGATGATAATCTAAACAAAAAGTTAAAACAAATTTTAAATGACAAGGAACAGAAGAAAATTGCTGTTGTTGGTGCCGCTGGTGAAACAGAAGAACGCGTTGCTTGTGAAAAAGCCATTCTTTATGATTTGGGCTTTTCGGATTTAGTATATAT
>CAMOZC010000022.1 GCA_946630785.1 uncultured Clostridia bacterium
GTTCGGCGTTTTGTAAAATAACCGAACCCTGTTTTTGAATTGCCCAGTCACGCATACACAATTTGAATCCTTGTTCGTTATGCCAGGGGCTGTTTAAAATAGTTTGTGTTGTACGATTAGGCCTGTTTGGACAAGTACTAGCAATGATGTTGCACTCAAATAATAATGGAATTAAGATATCATAGGTATTGTGTGATAAATATTGGTTTAATAATTTCTGGCATACGCTGATTTTTTCAGTTAGTTCCATGTAATTCTGGTGGCTTGTAAATAAATTAATGCGTTTAACACGGGAATCTAGTGGATATTCATTAGGTTGTGAATAATAAGTCAAGACGGTTGTATCATAATCAGTATCAGCTAGAATTTTAGTCCACAGTGCCACGCCCCGGGCAGCACCGCCATAGGCTAAATGATTAATCAATAGTAATATCCGTGTTTTCATACTTATTGTAAGTATAGTTACATTTAATAAGAAGTCCAAATGTAAATTTAATTACGAGATTCATGTAGAAAATGATAAAAGATTTCAAATTGATTAAAACGTAGACAAGTTTTATATGCTTTTTGAATGGTTATTGATTTGGCAGTAAGTGAGGCTCGTTTTAGAATGTGACGTGTATGTTTAAAAATTTGTTTACTGAGTTTTTTGTCGGCAATACGAATAAAATTTAAGCTGGCTTCAAAATAATTTTGGTATTCTTCTGTTGTAGTTAACTCATCGCTGGGAATAGAGGCTTTGTACCTTTTAGGTTTGTGTCGTAATAAATCTTCAATTATATAGGTTAATTCTGATTGAAGTTTATCGATAGTATAGTGTGCTAAAATGTTTTGACGGGCTTGTTTACCAATGATTGCTAATGTTTCTGGATGATTGATTTTGTGGATTTTTTTTGCAAGTGTGTGGGCATCGTAACAATTAATGGTATAACCATTGTGTCCATTTTTAATAACAGAAGTACGAATTGCAAGTGATGGTAATCCAAAACTCATGGCTTCTAACAAAGTTTTGTGTATGCCGTTAAAGGCTGAAGCGGACAAAAATAAGTCATAAGAAACTATCGATTGGATTGTTTTCATATTTGGATAGATTTTGATTTGTTGTTCTAAATGATATTTTTTTATTTGCGTTTGTAATTCATTAAATAGTTCACCTTCGCCGTAAATATCTAAATTATAATTTTCATGGTATTCATCACGTAAAATGCGTAAAGCTTCAATCATTAATTGGTGATTTTTTTCTCGAGTTAATCTGCCAATGGTGATGATTTTTTTGATTGATTTATAATCATCTTTCTGAATGTTTTTGATTTCTGAATTTAGCAAGGGAGAATGGGCAATATATTTTTTAACATGTTTAAACAGTGGTGTATTGAAATGTTCAAGTTGTTCTTCTGTTTGCACGATAACTGAACCTTGTTTTTGAATTGCCCAGTCATTCAAGGCAAATTCAAATTTTTGTTTTGGGTCATCCGTACGATTTAATTGTGTTTGAGTAAGTATTTGTACTGAACATGAGGCTATTGCTGCTAGTAAATTACAATTAACTGTCAATGGAATTAAGATATCTTGTGGGTGTTCGTTTAAATATTGTTCCAATAATTTTTTACAGGCAACTCTTTTGTAAGATAATTCAGTATACGCCTGATAACTGGAAACTAGGTTAGCACGTGTAATACGGGTATCAAAAGATGGTTCGTTGGAGTCGGGGTAATAAGTTAGAATTGTAACGGCATAATTTGCATTGGTAAGAGCCTTTGACCATGAAATTACAGTGCGTAAATTACTACTGTTAGTTAAATGATTAGTAAACAAAATAATTCGTTTTTTCATTAAGTTACGTTATTATAATTGAAATTAGGTAAATCAACAAATAATATGTTTAATCGTTGTTATTAAAATAATCATAAAGTATTTTAAATTGATTACGACGCAGGCAAATCAAATAAAACAAGACATTTTTATTACTCGTAGAAATTTTAATATGATTTAATGTGCTGAGAGTATGTCGCGCGTGTTTGAAAATCTGTTTACCTAATTGATAGTTAGAATTTCTAATTAAATACAAGGTATCTTCAAAATAGGATTGGAATTTATCTTGTCCTAAAAATTCACATGGTGTAATGATGGCACGATGTGTTTTTGGTTTATTGTGTAGCAAATTTTCAATTACATTGACTAATTCGGCTTTGATTTTGTCGCTTGTAAATCGTTTTAACATGTCTTGACGGGCTTGCTTGCCGATAGCTTCTAATTGTTTTTTGTGATTAATTTCATGAATTCTTTTTGCAATTGTATATGGATTATCACTTTTCACAACGTAACCATTTATATTATCTTGGATTAGTTCTGTAATTCCCGTACGGCATTTAACTGCTAAACTGGGTAAGCCTAATCCCATGGCTTCAAGTAAGGCATTAGGGGTACCCTCATGTAGAGATGTCATGATGAATAAATCATATTTAATTAATTCGTGAAAGATATCTGTGCTGCGTCCGCGTAATTTAACTAGGTTGCCTAAATTCGAAGAGTCAATTTGTTGTTGTAGGTGCTCTTGTAATTCGCCCACTCCAAATATATCTAATTCGTAATTTTCTTTGTAAACTTCTCGTAAAATCCGGATAACATCAATCATTAAACTGTGATTTTTTTGTGACGTCAGTCTGCCTGCGGTTACTATTTTTTTTATGGGGTGATATTCTGTTTTATAAATTTTTTCAATCAGTGGGTTTAGTGAATTATGAACAACGTATTTTTTGACGTGTTTAAATAAAGGCGTATTAAAATATTCGGCTTGTTCGGTGTTTTGTAAAATGACTGAACCTTGTTTTTGAATTGCCCAATCGCGCATTGATAGTTCAAAACCCTGTTCTTTATCCCAAGGGCTATCCAAAATAGTTTGAGTAATTATTACTCTGTTTTGGGCTGTCCTGTTACAGGTTGCAGTTAATAAATTGCAGCCAAATAGCGATGGGATGATTATATCCTGATGGTGTTTATCTAAGTATTCATTAAGCAACTTTTTACATGCTGCTTGTTTATCGTTAAGTAGTAAATAGTCTTGATAACTTGCAAATAAATTATCGCGCGTAACGCGTTTATCTAAAGGATATTCATCAGAACGCGGATAATATGTAAGAACGGTGACGTCATAGTTAGCATCTGCTAGCATTGTAGCCCACAAGGAAACACCACGCTCGGCACCACCGTCAGCAAGATGGTAAATCAACAACAAAACGCGCGTTCTCATCGGTAATAATATATAAAAAAAAACTTCTAAGCACAACCAACAATTACAAACCAATACGTTTATTTTGTAAATGGTGGTATAATCGTTTGAAATTATTTTTACATAAACAAGTATAATAAATTTTTTTCGACGGGCTGACATTAATGTCTTTGGCATCTTTTAAAGTGTGTCGAACGTGGTTAAAAATTTGTTTACCAAATTTTTTATCAACCATTTTAATTAGTCTGAAACTGTATTCAAAATAGTATTGATATTCTTCTTGGCTAGTGAATTGACAGTTAGCTAATGTAGCTCGATTAAGTTTTTCCTTGTCTTTTAACAGTGATTCAATAGCATGTGTCAATTCAGCCTGTATTTTATCTATTGAATAGCGTGTAATCATGTCTTTGCGGGCTTGTTTCCCGATTCGTTCTAATTGATTTTTGTTATTGATTTCGTGAATTTTTTTAGCAAGAGCTTTAGCATCATAATTATCTATAATATAACCATTTTTGTCATTTTTGATCAACTCGGTAATGCCGGTACGGCATTTAATCGCTAATGCGGGAAGTCCTAAACCCATTGCTTCCAAAAGGGCATTAGGGATTCCTTCGTAAGCAGATGCTATGAAAAACAAATCATAGTTGAGTAAAATATTAAAAATGTTATTTTGACGTCCGCATAATTTAACTTGGCTATTTAAATGATTGTCATTAATCTGTTTTTGTAATTGTGCTTCCAGTTCGCCTGTTCCAAAAATATCAAGTTCATAATTTTCATGGTACTCATCCCGCAAAACACGTATTGTTTCAATCATTAAAGCGTGATTTTTCTGTGGAACTAGACGCCCGACGGCAGCAATTTTTTTAAGTTCGCGATACTGTTCTTTTTTGATGTTCATAATTTGGGGATTTAGTGGATTATGTACAATGTATTTTTTAACGTGTTTAAATAATGGCGTATTAAA
Source organism: uncultured Clostridia bacterium (assembly GCA_946630785.1). GTDB lineage: Bacteria > Bacillota > Clostridia > Christensenellales > UBA1242 > RGIG8050. The sequence continues at coordinate 4,197 of CAMOZC010000022.1, forward strand.
ATATTCAGCCTGTTCGGCGTTTTGTAAAATAACCGAACCTTGTTTTTGAATTGCCCAGTCACGCAATGATAATTTAAAACCTTGTTCTTTATCCCATGGACTATTGCGAATGGTTTGAATAACTTTTAATCCTTTTCGGGCGCATATTGCGGCCGAAAAATTACAGCCGAACAGAAATGGAATTAAAATATCAGGTGAATGAGTGGTTAAATATTCTTGTAATAAGTTTTTACAATAGGTAGTTTTATCTTCGCAGGCTAAATATTCTTCATAACTAGACATTAAATTAGCGCGTATAACGCGATTGTCAAGGGGATATTCATTATCGCGTGGATAATAAGTTAAAACGGTTACTTGATATCCAGCATCGGACAGAATTTTGGCCCATAAAGTAACAGCACGTTCGGCACCACCGTCGGTTAAATGGTAAATCAGAATTGTAATTTTAATTACAGATTGGGTCGGTGAGATCTTTCTAATTTGGGCATCAGCCGTATTGTCTTCAACTAATAAAAGTTTATTTTGTCGTAACCAACAGTAGAATGTGGCAAAATCGTTGGTAGCAAAAGCATGAAGCAGTTGTGTTTGGTCGTTGTTGCATGGTGTAATGGTGGTAATATTTTTTAAAACGGTACGGCTATGAGAAAAAATATGTTTTCCTTGAATGAAGTTGCTACGCATAATAGCCTCAAGTGTTTTTTGCAAGTAATGGGTGTAGTATTCTTTCTTTAAAGAAACAAAAACCTTTGTTGGTAATTTTTTTCGCAAATGGTCTAAAGCTGTGCAAATGTCGATTTTATTGGTCAATTGATTTTTTAAGTTTGATAAAGAACGTTGGTCATTAACGCGATGGTGAACTAAAGTGCGATTAATAAAAGTAATTTGATTAGAGTAAATTAAAGCGGCGAAAGAGAAATACATGTCATTGCTACTAACTTGTGACTGGAAACGCAAATGGTATTGTTCAACTAATGAACGTTTAAAAATACGGTTCCAGATTGCAGGAAGCATGACTGTAAATAAGTTTGGACGCAAATCAGTTGATGTTAAAGTTGTAATTTCATTTTTAATGATGAGATTTGTAAATTGGCGTACTCTAGTGGTTTTTCTTGTGTAATGGTCGAATTCATCGGCTACGCAAGCAGCGATATCACTATTTTCTTGTTGAATTGTATTCAACATCGTCGCAAAAAAATCTGATTCAAACAAGTCGTCTGAATCTAAAAACAATAAATAATCGCCACAACTGTGTTTATAACCTAGGTTACGCGCATCACCAGCATTGGTGTGTTTTTTTGTATATAGTTTAAAACGTGCATCGTGTTTGGCGTAATCTTTAAAAATTTGCAGTGCATTATCAGTTGAGCCATCATCAACACCTATCAATTCAAAGTCCGTAAAGGTTTGGGCTAAAATGCTGTCAAGAGTTTCAGGTAACAAATCAGCACGATTATGAAATGGAAGAATTACAGAAATTACCGGTTTCATTAGTTAGGGTTATTATATAATTTTTATATGGCCAGTTGCAACTAATAAAAAAGCGACAAATTAATGTCGCTTTTCCTCTGGTTACGTGGTGGAGGTGAGCGGATTTGAACCGCTGACCCCCTGCTTGCAGGGCAGGTGCTCTAGCCACTGAGCTACACCCCCACGCTTAACAAAAAATATTTTATAAAAATTGTGTACATTTGTCAAGAACTATGTTATAATCTTTTTATTCAAGAAAAACGCACCGCTAGCTCAGCTGGATAGAGCGTCTGTCTACGGAACAGAAGGTCGAGCGTTCGAATCGCCCGCGGTGCACCAATTTCAACGAAAGTTGAAGATAAGTAATTAATAATTAGAAAAATGGAAAACGAAAAAAATGATGTATCAGTTGATGACAACAAACATAAACATTATGTTTTACTTGTTTCAATCATCAGTACGTTAATTTTTGGATTACTGGCACATGGCTTCGCATTTAGTAATTTATTCCCTTCATATGATTCATTGTCTGAATTTGATATTGGGAGTGGTATACATAAAATAAAACTAGGAAGGTTTATGTATGTCGTTTTAAAGTGTTTGCTGGGGGAATCGGTAATTATGCCATGGCTGACGGGAATGTTATCTTTATTGATAATTGGGTTAGCAAGTTATTATACATGCAAGATATTTAATTTAAAAAGATTGTGGCAAATTGTTCTGATTTCGGCAGTATTTTCAACAAATCTTGTTGTTTGTGGTACACTGGCAACTTTTGGCCACGATTTGTTGGGTAATTGTATGGCATTGTTGTTAAGTGTTTTATCAGCTTACTTGTTAAGGCGGTCGCTGTATAATATTAGTGTAAATGATGTTTTCGTTTTAATATGCTTAGTTGCTACGCTGGGATTTTATCAAGCGTATATTGCAGTTACTATAACATTGATGATGTTCGTTTATATAATAGAATTAATAGAGAATAAAAAACAGAAAATAAGTAAAATTATTTTATCAATGCTTAAAGTTGGTACGGTGATTTTAGTTGCGTGCATTGCCTATTATATTTGTGCGATTATCGCTAGTAAAATAACGCATTATGAGCTTTACGATACGAATACTTATAATTCCATTGATATAAAAAGAATAACACCAGCGATGTTAGTTGAAAATTTTTTGTCTGTATATCGCGTAAGCTTTGAAACTTTTTTTGTAAATGGAGTGGATTCTTTTGCGATTGCAAGTTTAAAATTTTTGGGCGATGCAACTGTTTTGCTTCATATTTTGCTTTTATTGTTTGTGACAGTTGTTTTCTGTTTGAAAATATTCAACGAAAAGTTACACGGTTATAGTATTTGTCTAATTTGTATTATCGTGATTTTGTTGCCAATTGGAATGAATTTTACATCTTTAATTTCAGGTATTAATTATATTTTAATGAAATTTGCATTGAATTTAGTTTATGTTTTGGTCCCGATTGCGTGTACGTACTTTAAAGATTTAAAATTGCCATTTTTACAATTAAAACATATGACAACTGTTGCTATTATTTTGGTTTTCCTTATCGTGGCAAAAAATATATCAGTTGCGAATCAAGTGTACGTTAAGAAGGAATTAATTAAGAATTCCACACTTTTTTACACGAGTGAGATCGTATCTAGAATCGAGAAAGAGGATATTTATGAGTATGGTAAGACACCAGTGGTAATTGTGGGCTTGTTGATAGACAACAGTAAAACGATTCCGGCATTCTCTGAAATAGATAAGATAACTGGTGTGGGCTGGCGTACGCAGGTTGCATGTTTATGGCATTTTCAAAGATATTTTGATTATTATTTGCAATATGATATAAATCTTATTGATTATGTTGATATTGCCAATGAAGATTATGATCAAGCATTAGAAGGGTTAGAAGATTTTCCTCGTAAGAACTGTATCCTAGTGAAGGATGGCATGATTTTTATCAAGTTATCATAGTATATTAAATTATTTTTATATCAGTGATGAAATATTTATAGTTTTATTATATTATATCGTTATGTTATTATAATACTAGAAAGGTGTAAATAATACGATCGCATGAAGACTCAAAAACGATTCAATTGGTGTAAAAAGATAATTAAATGGCGAGTATTACTGATTACTACTATAATTTTCTTGCTTTGTTTGAGTTTCCACTGGGTGTATTTTAAATTACCGTATCGTTTGGGTGTGGTACGGACAATGTGTAAAATATTGCATTTTATTTTTTTGTATTTGATTATTTATTATTTGGATTATTTAATTACGCATTTAAAGGATAATAAAATTAAAGTTAATATAATATGTGTTAGTGTTTTTTTCGTGATTATGTTGATTTTGGTCTTTTTAACGTGGCCTGGTGCTTGGTGCTTTGACGATGTTGGAACGGTAGAAAAGTGTCAAAGATATAAGTTAGGTACTTGGCAACATTCCTTAACTTCTGTATGGCTAATTTTGTGTTTGCAAACTTTGCCTTTTATTGCTGGTGTTCCTATCGTACAAAGTTTTATTGCTGCATTAATTGTCGGGTACATAATCTCTAATCTGGTTTTTATTTACGGGAAGACTAGGGGTTGGAAAGTCATAATGGCGATTGTTTTAATGATAGTCATGCTGGCACCATCGCAAATTATTTATTTGTTATCAGGATTTCGAATGGGGTTATATAGTTACATCGAAATCCTATTAATTTCACATTTATTATGTTTATATAAGAATAAAGCATCGTTAACATGGTATAATATTATATTAATTTCTGGGCTAACGGTATTAGTGGCCAGTTGGCGTAGTGAGGCTTTTTATTATCCAGTAATTGTTTTTTTCGCTTTACTGCTGTTCGGTAGAAAACAGATAAAATTATGGAAAAATTTTGTACTTTTAAGTTCAACTATTATTTTGACTTGTGTGATAACTGAAATAAATACGTATTTAAGTAAAAGTGAAGTAGAGTATTCATTAACTGGTACTATTGATCCTGTCGTCGAATTAGTGCAAGTTGCTGATGAAAGTGATAGTGAGAATTTAGTTAAAATTGGTAAGGTGTTAGACATTGAAAAAATTAAAGCGAATCCTGGTCAGAGTGGAGAATTTTATTTTCATGGGGAAGGATATGTTCTCCAACATACTGAGTCTGAGTATAAGGATTATTTATTTGCTTCCGTTAAGTTGGCAATGAAATATCCTAATGTTGTTATAAAAAATTCTTGTGATATGTTTAGTAAATATCTAAATGGAACTTTTTATAAACCATATGATGCGTTAAATGTATTTAATGATGATTTTGTTCTTAGTGATATTGTTAATAGTATTCAAGATAAGATTAAGAACCCAGTTAATGTAGAATTAAGAACAAAAACAATTAAATTCCTTTTAGGTATGAAAAGTGATGGAAAACATAGTTTTATCCATTACGCTTCTTGGAATTTATTAATTCCGGTTATATTAATGGGGTTATGTTTGTTGTATAAATTATTAACGAAAAAATGGTTTGATTCGTTATTAATCTTATTAATCGTTATTCGGTTTTTGATGCTGTTTTTGACGGCAGTGGCTCCATTCTTTATGTATTACCTATCGGTGTGTTTGTGCGCTAAAATTTTGGCTTTTATATCATTTATTGAAATCATAAACTGGGTAATTGATAAAAAGAACAGACGAAACCAAAATACTGTTTTAGTAAATTAGTGTTTTATGATACCATGTGTAGTAAAAAAAGTTATGGAAGTAAAAGAACAAAATCCATGGTGGCGAAAAGCCATTAATCAGCGAGTTTTGATTATAACTGCGATAGTTTTTTTATTCTGCTTGTGTTTCCATTGGGCATATTTTTACCATCCATATATAATCGATGGTGTTCGTTTGTATTATAAAATGCTTCATTTTATTTTTTTGTATGTGGTTATTTTTTATGTAAATTATTTAGTTACGCATTTCTATGATGATAAAATTAAAATCAATGTGTTTTGTGCAGGTGTTTTTTTTGCCATTATGATGCTCATTATTTTGTTAACATGGCCAGGTATGTGGAGTTGGGATGATATATATACAGTAAACCTGTGTCAAAGGTATGAACTCAATGCTTGGCAACATTTTTTTACGGGCGTTTTTCAAATTCTTTGTTTACAAACTCTGCCGTTTGTTGCGGGTATCCCGATTATACAAAGTCTTTTTGCTGCACTTATCGTTGGTTACGTCACTTCTAATATAGCGTTTTCATATGGGAAAACGACTAAACAGCGTACTTGTATAATAATTGGAATGTTGCTTCTTGTGTTGGCTCCATCGAATATGCTTTTTTTGTTATCAGGTTATCGCATGGGTATGTATGTGTATATAGATTTATTGTTAATTGGTTATTTAATGATTTTGCGTAAAAATATTAAATTTCTGTCGGGTTGGCATATTGCACTCATTGGGGTACTAACAGTTTTGGTTGCTAGTTGGCGCAGTGAAGCATTTTTTTATCCGTTTATTGTGTTTTTTATTTTATTATTATTTGGAAAAAAATCTATAAAATTATGGAAAAATTTACTGTTACTGTTAGTAACTTTTGTATTAACCATTAGTGTTGGTTTGCTGAATACACATTTTATTGGTAATCGATTGTATTCTTTGACTGGTACTATTGGACAAATTTCAAATCTGGTTAAGGTGGCTGATGAAACAGATGCGGAAAACTTGGTTAAAATTGGTAAAGTTTTAGACGTTGAAAAAATTAAAGCTCATCCAGATAAAACTAGTTCTGATTATTTTTGGGGAGGAGATTGGGGAAAGGGTGATGTGCGTTGTGTGATTGATGGTTACACTGAATCGGAATATATTGAATGTTTAATGGCAACGGCTAGATTAGCCATAAAATATCCTAAGGCTGTTTTACACTATTCTTGGAGTGAATTTTGGCGTGCTAATAATTGTCCTATGCTAGAATATTTTAAATTCTATCCTGTTGGAAATAACGCGTGCGAGGATGAATATATTAAACAAACATGGAATGATGTCGGAGATAAAATAAAAAATCCAATTAACAATAGAGTGCGTTTTGTTATAGCGAGTTCGTTGTTTGGGGTTAATAGTAAACATGAGCCACTTGGAAACTTTTTTTACAATTTAATTGTGCCATTTGCTTTGCTTTTAATTTGTTTGCTTTATAAGTTAGTAACTAAGCAATGGTTTGATGTAATGTTGATCACATTGATAATAATTAGAATTATAATCTGCGGTGTTGTTGCACTTGCAACTTTTATGTATTATTCGCCAGCATTTTTATGTTCGTATTTTTTAGTGTTTGTGTTTGGAGTGGAATTTGTGATAAAAAATTTTGGAAAGAAATCAGAAAAAGAAATAATCTATGATTTAAATTCATCCAAATGGATTAAATAACAAAATGTGTCATCCGATTTTATCGAAAAAAACAGTGGTGAATTTAAACAATCAATCATAATGGGTAGTTAAAAGTGTGCTTGTCAATATACACAAGTGGCGTCGCTTCGCTCCGCCAATAAAGGCACGCCACTACTCTAAGTTCCACCGTGCCAAAACGGCAACTAATTGGGTTGGCGCGCAAGCTTTCCGCCGAACCCCATTTAGTCGTTGCCGTTCTAAATTGCACTTTTGCCAAATCGCAATTTTTTATCAAGTCTGACTTTGCTTTTGACGATTGTTCGTCAATTTACACAAAGTCATTTTTATTTTTTGCCACAATTTTAACCTTGCACTTGCAGAAAATATTTTTATGAAATTCGTTTTTATGCTATGATTTAATCATGCATGAATATACCAACCTAAATTTAGAAAACATTGAAAATGAACACATTTGTTGTGCGATTGGCGACCCGAAACACCAAGATGGTGTCAATCGCAAAAAAGAATGGATTAAAAACAAATTAAAAGATGGTCATGTTTTTCGTAAATTAAATGCTCGGGGAAAAACCTTTATTGAATATGAACCAGTCGAAACAGCGTGGGTTCCAGTTGTTGGCAAAAATTATGAATTCATTTATTGTTTATGGGTTGCAGGAAGTTTTAAGGGACAAGGTATTGCAAAAGAATTATTAGAATATGCAATCAACGATGCAAAGCAAAAAAAGATGAGTGGTCTTTGCACGGTTGTTGCTAAAAAGAAAAAACCATTTTTCGGAGAGAAAGCATTCTTTGAACATTTTGGTTTCAAAGTGGTTGATACAATCGCTGACTATGAATTATTAGCATTGCAGTTCGATAACAATCAAACTCCAAAGTTCAATGACTCTGCCAGAAAAATGGAAATTGATAATCAAGATTTTACTATTTATTACAGTAATGAATGCCCCTATGTCGAATACGAAGTTAAAGAGTTATCTGCATATGCGAAAGATAAAAATCTAAAATTAAACTTCGTAAAAATTGACACATTGGAAAAGGCGAAGAATGCCCCCTGTATCTTCAACAATTGGGCGAACTTCTACCACGGAAAATTTATTTCAAATACAATCTTGAATGCCAATGCATTTGAAAAACTTATTAAATAATTTATTAATTCAATGTTAAACCTAAAAATTAGGGTTAGTTCACTTTTTTGACCTTAAAAAGTGATACATTTTTGACATAAAAGTTACATAAATGATATGTAAGTTGATATAAATGATACAAAGATTGACATAAATGATATGGACTTGACAAATATCTTTTTGCTATGCTCCTTCTCGTAATTTCTTTGTTTGCGACTTTGGAGCGTAACTTTGCACCACAGGTAAATAATACGAACGGAAAATTTGGACTAACTGGCATCTTCTTTGCCAGAGATTTTTGGGGCGTGAAAGTTGAATTGTAATAAAATTATTGAAACTCTTTGCTGATTTTATAAATTTTGACAAATTTATATGTTATAATAAAGAATGGATACCGAAAACTTTATTGAAAGTATTTTAACTATTTAAAATTATTATTCATCAAAAAACTATAATGTGATAAAATGATTAGATGTGTGTCTTGTGGAGAAGAATACGAAGATGATGAAGTTATCTACAACTGTAAGAAATGTGGTTCTGTCTTGGAAGTAGAAGTGGAAGTTGATGTTCCTAAATCTACTTTTGAAGGTAGAAGAGATAACTTATGGAAATACAAAGAATGCTTGCCTGTTGATGCAAGCAAAAGAGTTTCCTTGGATGAAGGAGGAACTCCATTCTGCAGATGTGAAAAATTAGGTAAGGAACTTGGAATTGACCTTTACGTTAAAGTGGAAGGATCAAACCCTACCGGCAGTTTCAAGGACAGAGGAATGACCATCGGTATGACCAAAGCTATGATGCTTGGAGTGGATACTGTAGGTTGCGCTTCAACCGGTAACACCTCCGCTTCCCTTGCTGCTTATGCTGCTAGAGCAGGATTAAGATGTGCTGTATTCTTGCCAGCAGGTAAGGTTGCTCTCGGTAAATTGGCACAAGCTATGTTCCACGGTGCAGAAGTATTCTCAATCAACGGTAACTTTGATGAAGCTTTAGAGGCTATGACCCAACTTGCTCGTGAAAAACACTTATACTTATTGAAT
>CAMOZC010000023.1 GCA_946630785.1 uncultured Clostridia bacterium
CCGGTCGGAGTTTTAGTTGTAGTACTACTGCTGGTTGTACGATTAAAGGTACTGGTTGTGGTTGCACTTGGACGTGAACTCATGGAACTGAAACTGCTGATAGTTGTTGGACGAGTCGTGGTAAAACTGGTAGGACGACTGGTCGTAGTTGTAGTCGTTGGGCGAGTTGTCGTACTGAAACGTGAAGTTGTAGTTGTACCTGTCATCTTCAAACCAGGAATAGTTTGTGAAATCGGCTTAGTAACAATGGTTGGTTCACGCATTGGTTCATAGGTTTTGTCTGGAATTGGGTTAACAGTTGGCAAATCAACCGTGGCGGTTGCTGTTGATGAAGTCATAGTTGGACGAACAGTACGTGCGGTTAAGAAATCATTTTTATCAACACGTTTAACTGGTTCTTCTTTTTCTTTCACTGGCATACTGAAGGTTTCACGTGCAGCTTTTTCAGCGGCTTTACGTTCGGCTTCCTTTTCAGCTTCACGAGCTTCGCGAGCGGCTTTTTCAGCAGCAGCTAACTTTGCAGCTTCGGCTTCGCGTTCAGCCTTTTCTTTGGCGCGCATATCAATTTCTTCAACAACTTCTTCGGTTACATTTTCATTTTTTTCAGCAACCACTTCTTCAACGGCTTGTTGCTTTTCTTTTTTGTTTTTCTTGACCGGTTTCATTTCAATGGCATCATCTTGGTTATCGTCATTTTGATTTTCATTTTCAACTTGACAAACACGTCCTTTGGCTAATTCGCGAAGATAAACTTGCTTTTCAACATAGGTGTAACGGGCACGACGACGGAATAAGAACAACAGGATATAACTTAACAAAACAACCAACACTGGGATTTCAACAGCCTCAATGATAGCGGACAAATCATTGCCGACATGAGCAATGATAACAATTACCGCAAATGTAAAGTAAGTCCAAATCAACCAGTTTGGTACTAAACGTTTACGTTTAACGCATCCGCAGATTGCCAAAATCAAAACAACTGCGAGCAAGCACATACCTGCCAGCATTACCATAGATAATGGAATCCATGAATTTACCTTAGCTAAAAAGCCAACGGTTTTATTCCAACATTGGTCCATAAAATTAACTGTCATATCCCAAAATTTCTTCATACTATATGATATCATTTTTTCTTGTCAAATTGCAAGATATTTTAACAAATTAAATTACCTTTCCATATCATGACGTAGGACAACAAAAATTTCACAAAAGAAGACGCGTCGGTTGTCCGAACATAAATAAGGAGTTTATATCATGTTTGATGAAATGTTTAAAGGTATTAACAGCCAATGCAATTGTGACTGTGAAAAACCCAAACCAAAAAAATGTAGCACCAGTTGCGACGTATTGTGGATAATTATTTTATTGATGGTTGTCCTTAAGGGCGGCTTTTTCGGATTGGACCTTTGCACTTTGATTATTTTGTTCATTGTCTTTGGCAAAGACATCATGTGCAAATTCCGTAGCTTGCCCTCCTGCTGCTAATCGATTTTTGTCCAAATAAAAAAAGTCCCGCCTGGGGACTTTTTTTGATTACTTTTTTATTTTTTGATTTTTAATAATTCTTTAATTAAATCTTCAGGAGTATCAACCACTGTAAACAAATCTTCGGGTTTGATTTTATATGGACTACCACCAACCCCAGTCTTAGTGAAGCCATTCTGGTTAATAAAATCAAAGAATTCAATTTGTTTATTCCAGAAACCTTCAAAATTATAAAGGAACAATTTGGCACTAATTTCACCAGAGCGTAACGCTTCAACGCTAGCCCAGAATTCATACAGTGTACCAATACCACCTGGAACAAAAACAATCGCATCACTATTGTGCGACATGGCATCTTGACGTTCACCAATATTTTCCAAAATCACGACCTTATCCGTTGTCATGCCATTCAGGTCATCAATATAGGTTTTTGGCAAATACAATGTATTTGGTTTTTTGCGTTCAATATAGACTTGATGAATAGCAGCCAAAACACCATATTGGTTACCGCCCCAGATCAGTTCAATATCATTGTTACAAAACAATTCACCAATAGCGCGTGCACTATTTGTGAATTTAGTATTGGTTGCCGGATTGGTTCCACCGCAAACACAAACTTTCATTTTATTACCTCCCTAATTCAAATAAATGTTTAGCATAGTCAATAATTGCATCGACCGTTTTCAACTTCATGATTTTTTTATTTTCGGCACCATCAAGTTCTGGGATTTCAATACCACGATTAACAACTTGTGCCATCAAAGTTTCAAAACCTTGAATCATTAAATCAATCATTTCTTTTTCTACAGCCTTACGGTGCAGGCGCGTAATAATTCGTTCAGAGAAAGCCAAAACACTGGCAACATTACGCAACTGTTTAGCAGTTGGCGCCAACTGACTTTGTGATGGTAAAACATTTTTTTCTTGTTCTGCCATGATTTTTTCTTGAATTGCATCCCAGTCAATATCTAAACCGACCAAGGTGGCACTGGCAAAATCTAGACTACCCCACATCTTTGTAAAGGCTTGCACTTCACCGCTAACTTGTTTTTCCAATTGTGAATCGACCTCTTCGGGAGCATCTTCGTTAGCAACTGCTTCATTTTCTACGGCATCATGTTGTTTTATACGACCTTGATAGAATTCAAGGTTGGACGCATAGAAATCATTGTAGCTAGACAATAAGTCCTCTGCTACGGGAATTTCCACCTTTTCCCCGACTTGGTATCCGTTCACGTACGCTATCTTTAACACAAAAACAATTATATGTGTTTGACGAAATTCCGTCAAACATTATAATTTAATCATCATGATTTATTTAGACAATGCCGCAACAACACGCGTGAACCCAGTCGTTTTAGAAGCCATGCAAACCACTGAACAAAACAATTTCTTCAATGCGAATACTTTATATCAAGGTGGATTAAAAGCTGCCAGCACGATTAATCAAGCGCGTATTACTTTAAAGCACAAACTACATGGCGATAGCGGACAAATTATTTTTACTAACACTGCCACACAGGCAAACCATTTAATCATGGACCATTGTTTACGCCGCCCAGAACATCAATTAGTCATTACCGCAGGTGACCACAATTCGGTTTATTTATACGCTAAAGAACGCAACGACCGCGGTTATCCCGTTGCAACCATACCACTGCAAAAAGATGGCACCGTCGATATTACGGCGATTGATAATTTAGTCAATGACAAAACCACACTGTTGATTTTTAGTTTGGTCAATAGCGATATTGGTACTTATCAAAATGCCGCCGCCATCGTCAAAGCAGTCCGCGCACGTAACCCACGTACACACATTCATGCTGATGCTGCCCAAGCATTTTGCAAATTTGATTTTGATGTAACACAATTAGGTTTAGACAGTGTGACCATTTGCGGTCATAAAATTCATGGACCCAAAGGCGTAGGCGCCTTATGGGTACGTGATGGCATTAATATCGAGCCACCACACGGCACACTCAACAACGCTGCCATTATTGGTTTGGCTACTGCCGCAGAAAATTTTAACTGTCCTAAAGTTGAAGAGCTACACCGTTATTTAGTTGAACACTTACCCGCAGGTTGTCGCGTTAATGGCATTAACAATAATCCCTTCATTACTAACATTCTATTACCCAATATTTTTGGCGAAACTGTTTTAAACGCGCTTTCGGCTCAAGATATTTATGTTGGATTAGGTTCGGCCTGCGCTTCACACGCCAAAGGCAATCGCACTCTTGACGCCATGAAATTAACTTCTAAAGAACAAAAGCAAGTTCTACGCATCAGTTTGGGCATGGATAACACGATTGAAGACATCAAAACATTTTTGAACGCCTTACAGGCAATTTTGTTGGCGATACGCAACCACGATATTCTTTAACATGAATGCAACCGTCAAAGGTCCAATTCCACCGGGGACGGGAGTGATTGCCGTCGCGACTTTAGCAACGTTTTCAAAATCTGTATCACCAGCCAATTTACCATTCGGCAAACGATTAATACCGACATCAATAATGATGGCATTTTTTTTCACCATGTCAGCCGTCAACAATTTCGGGCAACCTGCCGCCACAACCACAATATCAGCTTGGCGCGTATGTTCCGCTAAATTGCGTGTACGACTATGACAAACCGTTACAGTTGCATTATGATTTGTTAGCAATAAACTAGTTGGACGACCAACAATACGGCTGCGACCAATCATGACAACATTTTTTCCAGTTAAATCCGGACAAACACTTTGAATTGCATACAACACACCTTGCGCAGTACAAGGAACCAAACCTACATTGCCATCAACTAAAAGTCCCAAGTTAGCTACGGTTAAACCATCCACATCTTTACGTGGGTCAATTAAATTTAAAATTTCTGACAAACGGTCACCGACTACTGCAACCGGTACCGGTAATTGCAAAAGCACACCATTAATTTTTTTATCAGCAGACAACTGACGAATTAAGTCCGCCAATTCATCATAACGACAAGTAGCAGGTAAAGTATGCAATTCAAAAGCAATTCCTACTTGCTCACAAGCACGCTGTTTATTACGCACATAAATTTGACTGGCTGGATTTTCTCCAACCAACACTGCTGCAAAACGCACTGTGCCACCTTGTGCTTGAATCTTCTGCACTTCAGCAGCAACTTCACTACGAACCACCGCAGCCAATGCTTTTCCGTCAATAATTTGTGCCATACCCTATTATAACTACACTCCGACTGTTTTTGCAAATCAAGTTTTTCAAACGAGATTATGGTTGCCAAATACGTTGCTTTTGTATATAATAAAAAAGTTATTCACTATGGCACGGTTGCTAAGTGGTAAAGCAATGGTCTGCAAAACCGTTATGCGCCAGTTCGATTCTGGCCCGTGCCTCCAAACGAAAAAAGACAACCACGTTGGTTGTCTTTTTTACCGTAATAACTAATTACACTTTTAGATATTTTAATCTGTTCTTTTGTTTTACTTTTCATTACCAACAGTTTGAGTATGACCTTTTACGTATGCCATGCGCATTTCGGCAAGTTTTGCTAATACGACTTGTTCAATTTTGTCATCATATTTACCCTGTAAATTTAAAGCGTTTACATCATCAATCGCAATGTTCATATTGAACCATAAGACAAAATCTTGTAAGTATTGGTTTAATACGGTTCCACTTTTGAAAGACATTTCAACGACGCCACGTTCTCCTAAATTATACATGTTTTCATCGACTGCGAGACGATATACATCATTACCTTTGCTGATATGGTCTTTTTCAACGAACTCGTTGAATTTTTTCATCGCTTTAACATCTTTATATCTAAAATCAACATTATAACCAATTGCATCATCTTGAAAAGTACGACTTTCCCCATATGAAACATTTGCATAAATGTCTCCATAAATTGGATTTTCCATTTTGTTCTCCTTCCTAAATCAAAATTATTCTAACATCGATAATTGACAATTGCAATGGTGCCACCGAAAAAAAACGGCAGAAAATAATTGTTAATTATTGACTAGTTTCAAATTTTATTGACTATATGAACGATTTTTTATTCAATCAAATCATCAGTATTTAACGTATCAATATTATCACAATCGTACATGTGCAACGCAAAACCTAATTTCTGGTAACTTTCCGCAGTACCGCCCAACATAATTTGTTCGGTACCATATTTACGGCGAATCTTATCGAACGCATCATCTAGAGCTTGATTTTTGGCTTCATCGTTTAAATCTGCCAATAAATTGGTTTGCATGTTTGGTGCATCGGTTAAATTAGCAACTGCAATCCGTAAAGCACGTACCGGGCGGAAAGGTCTTTGAATCCAAATTTGGTCAAATATAGCACTGGCTGTTCGGCGAATTGTTAAGACTGCATGTGTAGGATATGGCAGACTGGTTTGCGCCCCACACCACTGCAGTCCAGTATCTTTAACGGATAAATGAATGGTGTACCCTTGCAGATTTTGTTCCCGCAGACGAAAGGCTATTTTCTCCGCCAATAAATACAAAACAGATTCTACTTCTTGTTTAGAAGTTAAATCGAATGGTAACGTAGTTCCATTACCCACACTACGTGGTAATTCGTGGCATAAATAATCACTCACGTCACTGTAATCTTCTCCACGTGCTGCCGCAATTAATTTTTCAGCGTTGATGCCAAGAAAATTTCTCAGCAAGTTTACGTCGTAATTGGCTAAATCACCAATGGTTTGTAAATTCAATTTAGTTAATAATAACTGAGTTTTTTTACCAATAAACAATAAATTACTGATTGGTAATGGATAAATTAACTGTTGGTAATTCTGCAAAGTAATTGCCATAACTGAATCGGGTGCGGCCAAATCGCTACCTAATTTGGCATAAGTTTTATTGAACGAAACACCAACCGAAATGGTTAAACCCAATTCTTCTTTTACCGTACAGCGAATGCGTTCGGCAATTTGCATGCCATTACCGAACAACTTTTGACTGTGAGTCACGTCTAACCAGCATTCATCAATACCAAAACTTTCTACCTGGCTGGTAAAACGATAATAAATTGCCTGAACTTTTTTACTATATTTCTCATAGGCAGTATATTCAGTCGGAACGATTTCAATTTCGGGACACACTTGTTTGGCTTGCCAAATTGGCATGCCCGTTTTTACACCCATTTTCTTGGCGTTTTCACTTTTGGCTAAAACAATACCTTTTCGCAAAGTTGGGTTGCCACATACTGCAATATATTTCCCGCGCAATTCGGGATGCAATTTCATCGCCACAGACGCAAAAAAATTATTGAGGTCACAATGCAAAATTACCCGCGATAAATTACCTTTTGCTCCAGAGTTAAACATACGCCGCCAACTAAAACTCATGATACCATGATTGCCAAAAAATCAAAAACAATAATCAAGTACTAAAACCACTCAAACTTGACATTTACTGGTATATGGGTTTATAATAATAACTTGTTTTTAAGGAGATGAAAATGGAAGATATTATTGAAAAACCAATTGAAAAATGCGTTGAACAATTAACTTTGGAAGAGATGGAACACAATTTTTTCCATATTTTCAACCATGGATTAAACCGTAATCTTTTTATTAATTACATCAAAAGAAACAACAGTGAATTAATTCAAGTTTTGACCAAAGATAAGAAAAAAGTGAATCCCAACATCAAATATGGTTCCCCTGAATATCGAGCTTATATTGATGAATATGTAAAACAAAACGACAATGGACCTGTAAAAATATTTAATCCAGATGGTTCTTTGAACATTTTTAGTACTATTGGTACCAAGGAAACTATTAATGAAAAGGGAGAAAAAGTCATTGAACCAATTCAAGAGCTAAACGATAAATACAAAGAAGTTCTCACACTCTATAACAATCTTGAAAATGATTTATTAAAAGCGGTTCCGTTAAAATTAACAAAAATTCATGAAGGTGAACCTAACTATGACATTTATCATGAAGATGGTCGTGAAATCAAATATCCCAAAGGTTCTTCTAGAATTGGTATCATCAACTGCGGACAAAAAGGTGTCGGTAGTATCATCGGAAAATATAGCCGATTAGCACTTGACAAAACTGCAGGACTTTCCGCAGAAGAAGCTATGAATTTAAAATACCATGGCAAAGAAGCGGAAATGATTAATGGTGTCAGTGATTATGCCCGCATTTCAGTTATTCTTGATACTTATGATGATTTATTAACCGCGGTTAGTCATATGCAACTTGAATTTGGCGGTTTACCTAAAATTAATGATTACAAACACAGTGGCAAAAGTACCTATGAAGCCGTCCACATTAATACACGTATTGGTAATGTAAATACTGAAATTCAGTTTCATACAGAATCCGATATGCGTTTTAAAATTATTGACGACATCATTTACCATACTACTTTCAACAGCAACAGCGATATTCGCACCGAAGCTGGACGCGAGATGGTTTGGCTTAAAAGTTATGAAGAAGCCTGTGCCAACGTAATCTTTGCTCATGGTACTTTCCAACAAAACGTGCCTGCCTTGGACGAATTCATCAACGATTGCGTTGCCAAAGGATTTGTTAGAACCGAAAAACCCAAAATCGAAAGTTTTGGTATCGCTTTCCACGAAGCATATTATGCGCAAAGAGATTTAGTAAAACGTGCCACTACTGAGTTACCAAGTATTGAACGTATTATTAAAAAATCGCGTGATAACACCTTAGGAATTGCACCCGACGAAAAATTCTGTGGCAATGAGATGTAAGCAAAATTATTTAATCAAAAAAAATGCGGATAACCTCCGCATTTTTTATTAACCAACCATAAAGAACATCGCGTGCGGCATGTGATTATAATAATTATAATTGCTCATGTTATTCCGGTTCCAATAATTCCAGTTGTTATAATAATTATAACCATTATATTCCCATAAATAATTCATGTTTGGCTGATAGAAAGCGTCAACATTCATTGAATAGTACCACATTGTACTTCCCTCCTTGGTGAACCGCTCCAAAGGCGGTCATCAATTCATTGTATGCGTTAACATAAATTCTGGTACTTCTCCCACGATAATACTATCCGCAAAAAGCATTTCAACGACAACGTTAGTGCGCTTGGTATAAAATGGTAAAATAATGTCCACAACCGCATAAGAACGTAAAGTAATTTTATGTTCGGTTTGGTTAATCCCCGCCGTTTTAAATTCAGATTCAAAATTACAATTTACTGCACCAACTAATTTTAAATTTAAATTAATGGCACTGCCGCGGCCAACTAAAAATGGGATGCCTGAAAAAGTTCCCAATGGTACAGGAATGCCCTCGCCGCTTTTGGCGCCAAGATACTCTTGTGCGCGCGAAGACACTTTAACTGCTAAAAGATTCATTGTCACCGCATCAGCGCTAATACTGGTAATAGTTCCGCTATTGTCGCGTCTGATATCAGTCAAATTACTGTATGTATCTGTGCGAACCACATCAGCAATACTATAATTAATGGCTTGCACCGCAATTGCATCCAGTCCGGCTTGCGCGTAATTGAAAACCACTGGATTCACAACAACCACCATCCAAACCACGACAACCACAGTCATAGCAATTCCCCGCCACAGCCACCTGGTAACTTTGCGCATAACTATTTATACGATGAATTCGGCTTGCATTACCCTTTGTTTTCATGCTAGAATGCTATTACGCTGATGTAGCACAGTCGGTAGTGCATTTGATTCGTAATCAAAAGGTCGCGAGTTCGAATCTCGCCATCAGCTCCAATCAAGCAACATCTTTCAAAGGAGTTACTTTTATGAAGGTCATCAAAAAACCATCCAGCAGTTTTGAGTTAAATTCGGCTCACGGTGGCGAAGGCACCAAAAAGGTTTTGGTTGCCGAAAATGAAATCAGCAACGTGCAAGGTATTACCAAAAGTTGCCTAGAACCGGGCGCCGCTTTTTCCTGGCACAAACATGATGACTGCACCGAATGTATGTATGTTTTACAAGGTAACGGTACAATTCGCGATGAAGACGATACCTACCCCTTCTCTGTCGGTGATTTTTTTATTTTTCCACGAGGTGTTTATCACGAACCACAAAACACTGGCACCGAATTAGTCAAAGCTATTTTTATCCGGATTAAATAAAAAGTCCGCGGTCTAGCGGACTTCTTTTTTTATTAATTACTTAGTGGTTGCATTACTTTTCTGTTGGTCGATGTAGGCTTTAACATCTTTGTAAACACGATACGGGTCATACACAAAAGCAAAGTTAAATTTTGAAACAGTTTGTGTTGTCATCGGGCTAGCCATACTGCCGAACGCAATTGTACCGGTATTTTTATGCAAGATTTTATCAACGAAACTAACATTAACGGATAAGGCGCCGACCATGTTTAAATCCAAACTTTTGTAATCAACACCAATATATCCAGTACGAATTAAAACACGTTTATTGGTCCACGCATAAACGGTCTTGCCACACCACAAGATTGTTGCAATGATTGACAGCAAGCAGATTACCGACCAGAACACCAAAGCCCCAATACCAACACCCAAGGTATCTTCCACATCCGGAGAACTGGGTGTGTGGAAAATAATCATACAAATGCCAAATGGTAACATTACCACGCTAAGTAATATCAATAAAACGATGGTACCAAACCATGCACGTCCTTTATGCGGGCGCAATACTCGTACGATTTTTTCATCATCATCCAAGACAACTTGAAACAAGTCTTGGTCTTTCAAATTTGTTTCCATATAACTATTATATCATTTTACTTTTCGTGATAGCAAATAAATATTAAAACATTGATTTAGCACCATAAAGATAAAGAATACTAATTTTTTAATACAAGATTTGATTGATTTATTATTCTAAATGTGTTATATATAAAAATATGCGGGTGTAGTTCAATGGTAGAACTCCAGCCTTCCAAGCTGATAGCGTCGGTTCGATTCCGATCACCCGCTCCAATATTTCAAAAAAACTCATTTTTATGATTATCAATTAAAACATTGACAATACAGCATTTTTAGTTAATAATAAACATGAGCGAGGTTAGATTTGGCATTTTCAAGTTTATCGGAAAAATTCAAGCACATCTTTGCAAAGTTGACGCGGAGCGGTAAGTTAACAGACCTAGAAATCAAGGCCGCTATGCGTGAGATTAAATTAGCATTACTGGAAGCGGACGTTAACATTGCGGTCGTTAAAGATTTTATTGCCAAAACTACCGAAAAATGTTCTGGCGAAACTGTCATGCAATCCTTAACGCCAGGTCAACAAATTATTAAAATTGTTCATGAAGAAATGACTGCCCTACTGGGTGGTGATAATGCTAAATTAGCCATGGCACCCAAACCACCAACGATTATCATGATGGTTGGTTTGCAAGGTGCCGGTAAAACCACTTTCTGCGGCAAACTTGGTCAATTATTAAAAGGACAAGGCAAACGTGTTTTGTTGATTGCCGACGACATCTACCGACCGGCTGCGATTGAGCAGTTAAAAGTCGTTGCCAAACAAGCGGGCGTAGCTTGCTATGACGGCGGCAACAAAGATGCGGTCAAAATTGCCAAAGATGGTATTAAACACGCCTTATCCAACAACTTAGATACGATTATTATTGATACGGCCGGACGCTTGCACATTGATGAAAACTTAATGGAAGAATTGGTTGCCATCAAAAAAGCCGTTAACCCGACCGAAATTCTTTTAACGGTGGACGCGATGACCGGTCAAGATGCGGTCAACGTAGCCAACGAATTTAACCAAAAATTGGATATCACCGGCGTAGTTCTAACCAAACTTGACGGCGACACCCGTGGCG
Source organism: uncultured Clostridia bacterium (assembly GCA_946630785.1). Lineage (GTDB taxonomy): Bacteria > Bacillota > Clostridia > Christensenellales > UBA1242 > RGIG8050. Next base: position 11,290 of record CAMOZC010000023.1, read on the forward strand.
GTGCTGCAATGTCAATTCGTTATGTTACTGGTAAACCAATCAAATACAGCGGTATCGGTGAAAAGATGGGCGATATTGAGGCCTTCCACCCCGACCGTATTGCACGCCGTATTTTAGGTATGGGCGACGTTTTGTCAATTATCGAAAAAGCCCAAGCCGTTGTCAGTGAAAACGAAATGAAACGCATGGAAGAATCTTTCCGTCGCAATGCGTTCACATTAGACGATTTCTTACAACAATATGACAACCTAGCCAAAATGGGTAACCTAGATGATATTCTGGAAAACCTTGGTGGCGCGATGGGCGGACAAATTAAGTTCGGCAAACTAGATGAACAAACCATGGCACGCAACAAAGCCATTATCCAATCCATGACGATGGAAGAACGTGTTAATCCTGAGATTATTAAGTCGAGTCGTAAACAACGCATTGCAGCCGGCAGTGGTACCTCAATTCAAGCCATAAATCAATTGTTAAAACAGTTTGAACAAGGTAAATTATTGATGAAACAATTCGGTGGCGGCAAAATGCGCCGTTTTAGATAAAAGTCGAAACTTGGGCATTCCCTTGCGGGTTGTAAGTCCCAAAAACAAATTTAACGAAAGGAGGAGTAGAAACAAAAACATGGCAGTTAAAATCCGCTTAACCAGATTAGGTGACAAAGGAAATCCCTTTTACCGCGTAGTTGCAGCTGACAGTCGTTCACCACGTGACGGAAAATTCTTGGAAGTCATTGGTACATACAACCCGTTAGTTGAACCTGCTGAAGTAAAAGTGAACAAGGATTTAGCGCAAAGTTGGTTAAACAATGGTGCTACCCCAACCCCAACCGCAAAGAAAGTGTTGGAAATGGCTGGCATTTTGAAACCGACTAAATACACTCCGAGTGCAAATCGGGTCAAAAAGAATCAAAAACCAAAAACAACAGAAGAAGAAAAAAAATAAAACATAAATAAAAGGAAAGAAAATGAAACAAGTTATTGAATTAATTGTTAAAAGTTTAGTTGAAAATCCAGACAAAGTAGTTTTGGAAGACAGCGTTGACGGAGATAACGTAACGGTTAAAGTTAAAGTTGCTGATGGCGACATGGGTCGTGTTATCGGTAAAGGTGGCGCAACTGTTACTGCTATCCGTACAATTTTAAAGAACTGCAACAGCCGTGACGGCAAACGTTATTTCATCCAAATCGGTGATGAAGTACGTGCACCACGTAAAGAAGTTCAAAATGCAAGTTACTAATTAAACCTGCATATACATTATTACGAAAGGAGAAAAATTAAAAATGGCAAAGAGAAGTAAAGACTATTTCGGCTTGGATTATATCGTAAGTTTAATCTTGGCGATTATTCCAATTACTTCATGGATTTGTGGTTTCTTAACCCGCTT